>CALRCS010000043.1 GCA_943354625.1 Candidatus Nomurabacteria bacterium
AGTAGAACAAATAGATAACTACCCTCCCGAAAGAATTGTTGTCCTAGCTACAGGTGCTCAAGGAGATGAATTCGCAGCTATGATGAGAATGTCAAATAAGACTCATAAATATATTAAAATAAACAAACGTGACACCATCCTTCTTTCATCATCTATTGTCCCTGGAAATGAAAGAGCTGTTCAAAAACTAAAAGATAACCTTTCTCGACAAGGTGCAAATATTATTCACTACAGAATCGCAGATGTACACTCTTCAGGACATGCAAACCATGATGAGACGGCTTGGATTCATAAAAAAATCAATCCAAAATTCTTCATGCCAGTTCACGGTTATCACTATATGCTTCGCGTACACGGAGAAATCGCAAAAGAAACAAATGGTTTAACCGATGATCATATCATTATCCCAGACAATGGTTCTATAGTTGAAATTCAGGAAAGTGGAGCAAAGATTATTAAATTAAGAGAAAAAGCACCTTCAGGTATTGTGATGGTGGATGGATTCTCTGTTGGAGATATACAGGATGTGGTTATCCGTGACAGACAAATGTTGGCTCAAGACGGTATCTTCATTGTATTTGCAATTCTTAACGCTCAAACAGGAAAATTAAAAAAATCACCAGATATTATTTCTAGAGGTTTCGTTTATCTACGTGAATCACAAGAACTTCTACACCACACTCGAATCATAATTAAAAATACAATTGAAGATTCAACAAAAAATATGAATCCGATCAATATAGATTTTATTAAAACAAACATCAGTGACAATGTAAGTAAGTTTTTATTACAGAAAACTGCAAAAAGACCCATTGTTATACCAGTACTACTTGCTATATAATTAGCACATGAGACATCATCATAGTATTAAAAAAGCGAATGCACTTTATGGCATAAGTCTTATCGCTTTTTTTTCAGCTTTACATACCGCCATCCCAGTTTATTTTAATTCTAGCTTTCTTTCTGTTCTTGTTGATGAGAAGACCGTAAGCCTTATCTATCTTATTATCTCAGCTGTGACGATTGTAGGTCTACTTGGAATGAATAGTATTCTCAATAAAATTGGGAATCTTCGTGCATCACTTGCTCTCATAATAATACAAATGTTTGTATTTTATGAACTTATAAACTCTACATCACCAAATACAATAATACTCTTATTTATTATAGAAATGAGTATTATTAGTCTTATAGCTTTTACTATTGATATTTTTATCCAGAAGAGTACAGATATAGCACATACAGGTAGTATGCGTGGATTTTCAATGACAGCCATAAACACAGCGTGGATACTAGGTCCGCTTATTGGAGGTATGCTTATTACCCAAGATATTTTTGATGAAGACCAGATACAGATCTATCGTGGTGTATATATAGCCGGGTTTGTATTACTCTTTCCTTTGCTTTATCTTGTATATAAAAATTTTAGTACATTCAAAGATTCTCATTATGTACACATATCTGGTTATCAGACCATTATCAGAATACTAAAAAATAAAGATATAAGTAAAATATTTTTAATAAATACAACCTTACAGACATTTTATGCATGGATGACAGTTTATGTACCTATTTATTTATACAATGTAATTCATTTTGATTGGAGTGAAATCAGTGTGATCTTTACTATCATGCTCATACCTTTTGTTCTAGTAGATATACCACTTGGAAAACTTGCTGATAAAAAGTGGGGTGAAAAGGAAATTATGGCAATTGGTTTTATAATACTTGGTATATCAACTTGTGCATTAACACTTTTCGAAGTTAATAGTCTTATTATCTGGGCGGCTATGCTTTTCTTAACACGTATTGGTGCTGCTACTGCAGAGATAATGATAGAAACTTATTTCTTTAAAAAAGTAGATGGAAAAGACCCAGAAATTTTAAGCATGTTCCGTATTACTCGTCCACTTTCATATTTTACAGCACCAGTTATCGTGACTATAGGTTTGGTCTACGCAACAGATCAATATCTATTTCTAATTTTTGGAATTATTTGTTTGCTCACTCTCTACCCAATTTTGACTATTAAGGATACGGATTAGTTTTGATTTATTCTAAAATCATGTTCTATTATATTTTTCTGTAAAATGTGACTTGATTTAAACAAGGAATCATCTATTTCACCTTTGAGATAAAATCTTAATAAAATTTTTGATTTAGTTGTCATTACTTTTCATTGTAATAAAAATTTTCTATTGATATCATCTTCCTTCATGAATGACTCAGAAATATATCTAAAAGAAAAAGAGGATGCTCAATTATATTATAAAAGTATAGAATATGTTTTTTCTCCTTTTTTAAATGAGAAGGTTCATTTCAACTCAGAGGGATTCAATCATTTAATATACAAGAATAGACGAGAAGAACGTGATAGGTCTTCTCAACTATTACGCTTCAAACTCTTATTCTTAGCACAACACCTTGTCAACTTATCAACAACTCATCAAGAATTTGAACAAGTCTTTGACGCTGATAAATCAACTTTGTTTTGGGGAATCATAGCAATCATTGAAAAAAGGAAAATTAAAGTGATACTTAAAAAAGTTGGAAATGGACAGATAAACTTTTGGAGTGTAATTCCTGCTTGGAAGACAAGCAAATACAGAGACATCAAAATATTTCACACAATGGATGGAGATCCTCATACTGATTAAGCAACAAAAAAACCGTCAGAGACAGTTCCTTTATTATGCTCGTCCTCGACTTGAGTCGAATAGGGTTTGCACCCCACGAGCACACTATTAATATAACAAAATAAAAAAACAATGCAAGTTTTTGAATAACCCCACCCATTTTTGCATTCCCTTCCCACTTCGTATATAATCTCGTGATGACAAAAATAAAATCAATAATCGCAAGAGAAATTCTTGATTCAAGGGGAAATCCGACAGTAGAGGTTGACCTTATTTTAAAAGATGGTTCATTCGGTCGTGCGGCGGTTCCAAGTGGAGCCTCTACAGGAAGTCATGAGGCTGTAGAGCTTCGTGATGGAGGAAAAAGGTATGGTGGAAAGGGTGTGGAGAAAGCTGTTAAGAATGTAAATACTATTCTAGCAAAAGCTTTAGCAAATAAAGAGTTTGATCAAAAGTCTCTCGACAAAAAGATGATTGAGCTTGATGGTACTGCAAACAAAGGACGACTTGGCGCAAATGCAATCTTGGGTATTTCTATGGCTTTCTCTAAAGCTTCAGCTGTAAGTATGAAGATTCCGCTTTACAAATATTTTAATAAAATTGCAAAAACGGGAAATACTATTCAACTTCCTGTTCCGATGATGAATATTTTGAATGGAGGAAAGCATGCAGAAAAATCAACAGACTTCCAAGAATTTATGATTATGCCAGTTGGAGCAAAGTCATTTAAGGAAGCATTGAGGTATGGTACAGAAGTTTTTCACATCCTAAAGAAAATCCTTCATGAAAAAGGACTTGCCACAACGGTTGGTGATGAAGGAGGATTTGCCCCATCTTTAGCATCAAATGAAGAAGCTATCAAAATCATACTCGAAGCTATTGAGAAAGCTGGTTATAAGGCTGGTAAAGACATCTTTATAGCCCTTGATGTAGCCGCTACAGAGCTTTATAAGGATGGAAAGTACCATTTAGCATGTGAGAATCGAAGCCTCACCAGTGAAGAGATGGTGGCCTTTTACGCTGATTGGTGTGCAAAGTATCCTATCATATCTATTGAGGACGGTTTGGCAGAGGATGATTGGGATGGTTATAAACTCATGACAGATAAGCTTGGTAAAAAAACCCAAATCGTAGGAGATGATCTCTTTGTAACAAATATCGATAGATTAAAAATGGGAATTGAAAAAGGCGTTGGAAATTCTATTTTAATTAAATTAAATCAAATAGGAACAGTTTCAGAAACTATAGATGCAGTAAATATGGCAAAAAAGGCACGTTATACTTCTATCATCTCTCACCGTTCAGGAGAAACTGAAGATACAACAATTGCAGACTTCGTAGTTGGGACTGGGGTAGGTCAAATAAAAACTGGTTCACTTTCAAGAACAGATCGAGTAGCAAAGTACAATCAACTTTTGAGACTTGAGGAAGGATTGGGGAAGAAAGCGGTGTTTAGAGGAAATAAAGTTTTTAAGACTGAATAGATTGGATATTAAAAAACTGCACTACTGAATGAGTGCAGTCTTTGCAACTGTTCCAAGAAGTGGTCTATATGTTATTGTGGCAACTCCACATTTAACAGAAAGAAAAAGCTCTTGGAACGAAATACCTCGATATTCCTCATAACAACGAAAGAGGATATGGAGCAATGTCGTATCTAGTTCAATCGGAACCTCAATCACAGAAGAATTTCCTGAATCTTCTATAAAAAGCAATTTTCTAATAGAGGGTCCGGTGAAATGTCGCTTCTTAGCTAATAGAAATTGATGCAGATTAACATGTCGGAGTCGTATTTCACCCATCTGAACCGCATGCAATGGCGATTCTGATTTTGCCAATTTACTTAGAATGTGAAAAAGGGATTCCTCTTGAGGTAAGTGCATGGTAATTAATTTCATAATAAGCAAGTTGAATTTTTTAAAGTCCGTCATGATACTACCTTTATATTACTTTCTTTGCAATATATAAATAAAAATAACCAGAGCTCGAGCTTTGGTTATTTTTATTTACCATATATTCTTCCCCAAAGCATTATGCTTGTGCAGGAGGAGTAACTGGTGCTGCTGGTGCTGGTTTTGGTCCTTTTGCCATATTATTTTAGCTCAGGTTGATTAGCTCCTGTGCGGGGTAAATTATACCCCTGTTTCAACCTCAATCCTTTTTTACTCACTCCTTTGACAAACAGTCAAAAGCTTGGGTAGAAAGACTATAAAAATTGGTACTTTCTGGGTATGGTGTAATATTAGTAAAAATTAGAACATTTTAAAGACTTTTTGGCTATAAAAATATTCATTGTCTCCTAGATCTTCTTTGAAGATATATAACGCTGAATAGATGAAATATATTCTTCATATAGAGGCATAAATTCTTTGACTGAATTATAGAAAATAAAATTATCCTCATCGAAATCATATTCATGTATCAAAATATTCCTAAGAGTTGAGCTTTTTATGAATTGTGGCAGAGATTTTTCATCTAACACCTTAAGTTCTACCATTTTTTTAAAGGATTCTCTGTAAGTATCTGGAATTTGTGCTCCCATATCTGACACCGTTTGCGCATTTATATCACTTGCAAGTTCTATAATAAGTTGAAAATCTCTTTCAGCAGAGCGGATATTTGTAAATTTAGACTTAAATTCCTGATAAGAAATGTCAGTGAGTTCTTTCAACTCTTTTAATAATCCCTGCATCTGTTCTAATTTCTTAAATAAAAGGTTATTAAGCATAATTTTTATTTATCATTTTTTCTCTTAAGCGACGAAATTTTGCAGTATCGACATATTCCTTGAATGCTCTAACCTTGAATCGAATAAATTCGGCATAATCTCCATCAATTAATTTACCATTTTGTGCTACTTGAAATTTTAGAATGGGTGATGCTACCGTAAGATCTACGAGGTCAATCTTATCCTCATTTATAGAAAACTTATTTGCAAGATACTCTGAAATATCACCTCTGTCTGAAAGAGATAACGATGTGTCTGCTAAAATAGCAAAATCATAATCGGATTTGTCCGTCGATTTTCCCATAACTTGAGAACCAAAAGCTATTATGAGTGACTTTATCATTTTTATATTCTACCATAAATACATAATCTTTCAATCGAAATAAATGGACACTATCCCAATTTCTGCTAATATATCTATATGAATAATAAACAAATAATAGTATGAAAACATCTCAAGCTATGCTCATAATTCTAGATGGCTGGGGATATCGTGAAGATTCAAATAATAATGCAATCAGTGCTGCAAAAACCCCTGTCTTTGACGGACTTTTTGCGGCCTACCCTCACACCCTCCTTGATGCTTCTGGACTTGCTGTTGGACTTCCAGATCAACAAATGGGAAATAGTGAAGTCGGTCACCAGACAATCGGTGCAGGAAAAGTCATAGATACAGAATTAGTAAAAATTGATAAAGCTATCGAATCTGGTGAATTTGCAAAGAATCATGCTTTAGTTGCCCTTTTTGATCATGTGAAGAAAAATAAATCAACACTCCATGCACAAGGACTTCTAAGTGATGGTGGTGTACATAGTCACCAAAGGCATCTATACGCCTTTTTAAAAGCTGCAAAAGTAGCTGGAGTAACTGATGTTGCTATACATATA
>CALRCS010000044.1 GCA_943354625.1 Candidatus Nomurabacteria bacterium
ACACATATCTGAAAGCAATCTAGGAAAAAACCTATTTCGTTTCTTTAAAGAAATAGAGATCGCTATTCCATGCATGGACTCTATATACATATCATTCCATAGCTTTTTATAGACAAGATTTCTAGAGGAATCCCGTGAAAAAATAATCAAATCAGGAAGTCCCTTTCCGGAAGATAAAAGCATCTCGCCAATACTACAAACCGAAGACAGTAGATACGTCTTTATGTAATTATTCAAAAATGGAATAGAAATAATAAATAAATGAAACCTGTATCTTATAGCTAAATTTCTTCTAATTATTATATTGAAAATTAAAATAGTTAAGAAAATAAAAAGAATTGACCATAACCCATATGATATTAGAAAGTAATATGAACCTTGAACAATGCGAGTAATCAATGGCAACTTTATATCCAAACTATTTAATAAAGGAATAATTTTGGGAAAAATATATAAAATTAAAAAAAGAGTCATGATTATGGTTGCTAGGACTATAAAAGCTGGATAAACTAGTGAGCTAGTTATTTTCTTTTTCATCTCATTTTTCTTTTCCAAATGATCATACGCATACATAAGGGCTTCTGCTAGATGTCCACTATTTTCTCCATTCTGAATAAGTGTAATCAAAAGACTATTAAATCTGATTTTCATATTTATAATACTTCTACCAAGAGATACTCCCTTTTCCATATCTTGAATTATGATTCTATATATTTCTTTTCTATTTTGTGAATTGTCCATATTTCTCATCATATTCAATGCTTCCACAATAGAAATGCCAGAGCTTAGAAGTAATGAGAGTCTTTGTGCAAAAAATATTTGGTCAGATAATTTAAAAGACTTTGTATTTATTTTTTCGAAATTTTTCATAATAACTCATAATTATTAATTATTCATGTAGTATCCTAAATATTTCTTCTTCTGTTGTAATTCCCCTCTCTATTTTGTCGATTCCATCTTCATACATGGTCTTCATACCTTTACTTTTTATGTATCGTCCAATTTCGCCTAAAGATGTATGTGACATTATGTATTTTCTAAGTTCTTCATCCACAACTAGAGTCTCTGCAACAACAGTTCGACCTTTAAAACCAAGATCCCCACACGCTCCGCAACCAGCCCCTTTGCAAACCTCACAAAGCTTCCTCACGAGCCTTTGGGCAATGACAAGTGAGAGTGTCGATGCAACCATATATGGATCAATACCCATATCTATAAGCCTTGGAATAGCTCCTAGAGCAGAATTTGTATGAAGTGTAGAAAGTAGGAGATGCCCTGTAAGAGAAATGTTTGTAGCGATCTGGGCGGTCTCTGCATCTCGTATTTCACCTACCATAATAATATCTGGATCCTGCCTAACGATAGAACGCAAACCATTTGCAAAAGTGATGCCATGCTTCGAATGTATCTGTATCTGTCTGATTCCAGGAATTGCATACTCGATTGGATCCTCAAGTGTAATTATGGATTTTTTTTCTGTTGATAATAGCGAAATGAGAGTATAGAGAGTGGAAGTTTTTCCTGAACCTGTTGGACCAGTTATAAGAACCATTCCTTGGTGATGTGAAAGGCGCTCGACGATTCTTTCTACATCAAAATCAGAAAATCCAAGCTTTCCAAGAGTAGGAATGTCATTGTCATTTTTTAATAATCTCAAAACTGCATTTTCACCATAATGAGTGGGGATAATAGAAACTCTTATATCACATTCACAAACTGTCTGTGAAAAATGAAATCTTCCATCCTGTGGTACGAAGTGTATATCGGTACGAAGTCCTGAAAGAACTTTAATGCGTGCTATCAGCTCTTCATAAGAAGTATCTGATAAGGTATCTATATAAGTAAGCACACCATCAATACGAAAGCGCAAAGTGACACCTTTCTCCGTCGGATCTATATGAATATCAGAAGAATTTTTATGGTATCCATATATAATAAGTGAATCTACAAGTTCTACTATAGACTGAATATCATGCAACATGCGATCGTTATTTATAATTTCATATATTTTTTCTTTCATGCACAAAGATTAACAAAGCGAGATGAAATCCATATAAAGTTTTGATAAAATTTGGATAAAATCAGTGGGGGCATGTGGATAAGTAAAAAAAATATTCTATACAAAGGCTGTGCATAGCGATAATTGCTTTTCTATTTTTTATGTTGTATATTGTTGTCTGGTTGCTCTTTTCGTTTTTAATGTTTAGAATAGCCCCAAAAACTAGTAGATATGACAAAATTATGACATATACCCTAGCCACCGGCACTCGGGCATGCAGTAAGACAACACTACTAAGCCTACTTCACCGCCTATTTCATAATGGCGCAGTGATTATGGCTGATACCAGCGACATCATCAATCTGCACATAAAAAGGAAAACTCCAATCGGTGTGCAACTTGAAGAATTTAATGAACAAAAAAAATCGGGGAAAATTCTTCCCTGCGATGAATTGGTTTTCGAAGCGATAAAACAGTGGGTGCATGCAAAAAGTGAGTTGCAAAATGTTTTGCACGTATTACTTGCCGGCAGCCCACGGAGCCCCAAACAATGCAAGTTGTGGAAAGAACACACTCCAAACCTAAGAGTCATAAACATCCACGCTGAACCTCACGAGATAGAAGCAAGTGTAATCCATCGACAAAAAATTACTCAAGCTATCAGGCCGGACGAAAGTCCTGAATCTCTCAGAAACGCATGGCAAGACTACAAAAACCTTGTAGTTCCAGGTCTAAAGGTTTTTAATGGTCAAGCAAAGACGATCCTCCGGTCACAACCCATGAGGGTCAGACTGAAAGAGACAATCGATCACATTGATGTACCAGAAAATGTACGTTACCGACTTCACCAGAGGTTGGATACACCTAACCATCCAGTCTCAATGGATGTCGACAAACTGGACGGGGTTACGGTTTAATCCTCCCCTACCTATTAGTCTCAAAGCGACTGCCCTCAATGGACGGCCGCTTTTTTCATTTCATTTTAATATTTGATACACCTAAACAGGCCATTCCTCAATCATCAACATCTTTTTATTAGCAACAGGCATATCCTTCCAAATTTCTTCTGTTACATAAGGAATAAAAGGATGTAAAGCTTTCAAAACTGTAGTCAAACTATATAACAGAAACTGTTTTCTGGATTTTATTTCATCAATAGTTCCCTCTTTTAATACTTTTTTACTTTGTTCAAGAATTTCATCTGCGAGACAGTGCCAAGCATAATGATATAGCTTTTCTCCAGCCATATATAAACGAAAATTTTCTATATCAGAAGTAATATCAATTAAAAGACTGTTTAATTCTTTATTTAATTTAATATCTTCATCACTCCATTTTACAAAAGTTCTGTCTAGATTTTCTCCCTCAACGGAAGTTAGAACAAAACGTGTAATATTCCAAAGTTTATTTGCAAAATGTTTATAGCCTTTTATTTTATCTTCGGAGAGTGCCAATGAAGTACCTGGAGTATTCCCTATAATTAATCCCATTCTAAAAGCATCTGTACCATATTTAGAAGTTAAATCTAAAGGATTGATTACATTACCTTTACTTTTACTCATCTTTTTACCTTTAGCATCTAGAACTAGACCGTGTAGATAAACAGTTTTAAAAGGTATTTTACCAGTTATATACAACCCAAGCATAATCATTCTAGATACCCAAAAGAAAATGATCTCTCCAGCGGTTTCCATAATATCTGTCGGATAAAAAGTTTTAAAATCATTACTATCTGGATAACCAAGAGAAGCAAAAGGCCATTGCCCAGAAGAAAACCAAGTATCAAATGTGTCAGTATCTTTCCTTAAACTTCCATTACATTTTTTACATTTTTCTTCTTTATTTTCCAAATCAACAATACCTGTTCCACACTTATCACATATTTTTGCTGGTATAGGAATACCCCAAACAATCTGTCGTGAAATATTCCAATCAATGATGTTATCTAGCCAGTGAGTCGTAATTTTTTCATATTGATCAGGAATATATATCACTTCCCCAGCTTTAATTTTCTCCAAAGCCTTCAGAGCAAGAGGCTTCATCTTCACAAACCATTGAGATTTTATTTGAGGTTCTATTGTTGTTCCACATTTATAACAAGTCTTTATATTATGTTTATAATTTTCATCTATTTTATCTACAAGTCCCTTTGTCTTCAATTTTTCTATAATAAGCGGACGTGCTTTATTTATACCCATACCCGCAAACTCTCCTGCAATTGGTAAAAGTTTTCCACGTTCGTCTATAACCTGTTCCTTCTCTAGTTTATGTCTTAGAGCTATTTCAAAATCCACAGGATCATGCCAAGGAGTAATAGTCATCACACCAGTACCGAACTCCATATCTATTGCACTGTCTTTTATAATAGTCGCAGTTATCGGACCATTTATCCATTCAGTATCAAATTTATCACCATGTTTATATTGAACATATCTCTTATCGTCTGGGTGCATAACAACATATTTATCTCCAAATTTTGTCTCCGGACGAGATGTACTTATGATAAAAGGTCCATATTTTAAATAATAATAAGGTTCTATTTTTTCTTCATCCTTTATTTCCAAATCAGAAAAAGAGGTTTGATGCTTTGGACACCAACTAATTATTTTCTTCCCACGATACAAAAGATCATCATCAGAAAGTTTTTTAAAAGTACTATAAACAGTCTTCACAATATCATCATCCAAAGTAAATTTTGTCCGACTCCAGTCACATGACGCTCCTATGCTTTTAATTTGAGTCTTTATATTTTCTGAATTCTCTAGAGTAAACTTCAAAATCTCTTCATAGAGTTTTTTTGGTTCCATTTCAAAACGTGATCGTCCTTCTTTTTCTAGTTTCTTTTCATATACCACTTGAGTTTCAAAACCGGCATGATCTAGTCCTGGAAGCCATAAAGTTTTAAACCCTTTCATTCTTTTATAACGAACTATTATGTCTTGAATTGTCATAACCAAACCATGACCAGCATGGAGAGATCCATTAGCATTTGTTGGTGGCATAATTATAGTAAAAGGTTTACCATTTTTAGCCAATAGGTCTTTAGGTAAATTATCTGGATTAAAATATCCACTTTTAAGCCATTCTTCGTATATATTTTTCTCAACTTCTAGATGATTATATGGTTTTAAAAACTTTTCATTCATATTTATAAATAATACCAGAAATCTAGTTTTTTTGCCTCATTTTCGTGTTTTTTTGGATAAAATTGGAGCTATTTTTCTTTATCGATTTTTACTTGACTTTATATACAAAGCATGCTATTATTATCACAGGAAGATCGCGCTTACCTCTTGTGCATTGTGTGCACGAGGAAAAAGGTAAGCTTTGACAATCAACAAACAAAGAAAAGGTACGGTTATGGCAAAAAGCGAAGAACAAAAGGCAGAAGCGCGCGAAGCAAAGGCTGCACGGAAGGAAATCTCCCGTAAGGAGGCAGAAGCTCGCGAGGCAGAGATGGCCGCTGCGCTAGGACGAATCCCGTCAGCGCAACCTCCGACGCCGGCACCACTGCCAAACCCAGTGATTCCGGGAGATGTGGTGGTTGGACCAGCACCAGTTGCGGCTCCTGTGGGAGAACCGGCACCAGTTTCATCACTGGTTCCGCCACCTCCTGCAATCACTGACCTAATCATTAGCAAAGACGAAAAAATGACGGTCAGCTGGAATAGCACAATGGCAAACCAACAGATCCAAATCATCACGGCATCAAATGAACCCGTGACGGAAGTCTTAAAAGGTGAGCATAAACAATTCTCACTAAAAAGGAATCCTCGGATCTGGCCTGAGGTTGTAAAAAAAGGGTTTGGAATCTACTACTTCCGAGCGCGTTGCTGGGACGGTAAAGCTTGGACTCCTTGGGTCTCAGAATCCTTCGAGTACCAGGCTCCACCTGTGAAGGTTGTTGTGCCCCCAGTGGTACCGCCGACACCGGTTGTGCCCCCAGTGGTACCGCCGACACCGGTTGTGCCCCCAGTGGTACCGCCGACACCGGTTGTGCCCCC
>CALRCS010000045.1 GCA_943354625.1 Candidatus Nomurabacteria bacterium
AGGGTATGAAAAAGCAGACCCTTTTTGGTGTAACAGGATCGGGAAAAACATTCGCTGTAGCGAATGTTATAGCTCAAAACAACAAGCCAACCCTAGTAATAGCCCATAATAAAACTCTGGCAGCCCAGCTCGCCCAAGAATACAGAGAGTTCTTTCCGAATAATGCAGTTCACTATTTTGTATCATACTATGACTATTATCAGCCAGAAGCCTACATGCCCGTAACTGATACATATATAGAGAAGGAAGCCATGATAAATGAGGAAATTGACCGTCTACGCCATGCATCGACACAGGCTCTACTAACTCGAAAGGATGTTATTATCGTTGCATCAGTTTCTTGTATTTATGGATTGGGAAGTCCAGTTGAATATGAAAAGGAAAATACAAAAATATCAGTTGGAATGGATTTTTCGAGAACAGATCTGATTCGTCGACTTATAGAAGTGCACTTCGAAAGAACAAATGCGGATATCAATGCTGGGCAATTTCGTGCACTCGGGAATATGATTGAAATTATGCCTGTTAATGAACGTACGATATACCGTATTGAATACAATATGAGTACAATATCAAAAATAATTGAACTTGATCCAGTTACTATGGCTATTCGTGGGGAACATCAAGCAGTCTTTCTTTTTCCTGCAAAACATTTTATAAGTACCGATGAACAATCAAAAAAAGCATTTATTACAATAAAAAAAGAATTGGAAATCCGTCTGAAGGAGCTTGAAAAAAACGGAAAGATGCTTGAGGCTGAGAGATTGAAGCGTAGAGTAAAGTACGATTTAGCTTTAATCAAAGAAGTTGGGTACTGTAATGGAATCGAAAACTATTCTAGACATTTCTCTGGCAAGAAGCCCGGTGAGGCGCCTGACTCATTACTTGCATATTTTCCACATAAAGCCGACGGTACCGCTGATTTTCTTACTGTAATAGATGAATCACATGTAACTGTTCCTCAAATTGGGGGAATGTACGCCGGTGATGCTTCTAGAAAAGATACCTTGATAGATTATGGCTTTCGTCTGCCATCTGCACGCGACAATCGCCCAATGAAATTTGATGAATTCGAGAAAGCGGTTGGACAAGTAATATACACAACTGCGACCCCAGGGAAATTTGAAAAAGAACACAGTGAACAAGTAGTTGAGCAAGTGATACGTCCTACAGGTCTCATAGATCCAGTAATAGATGTAAAACCAGTGACAAATCAGATTCATGACTTCATTGAAGAGGCAAAAATCGTAATTAAAAAAGGTGAACGAGCAATTGCAACAACATTAACAAAAAAGATGGCAGAAGATCTCAGTGAATTTTTAAAGGAAAAAGGCATTAAAGCTGAATATCTTCATAGTGACATAAAAACAATTGACCGTATTACTATTCTTACAGAGTTTAGAAAGGGGAAATTCGATGTCTTGGTCGGTGTAAACCTTCTTCGAGAGGGTCTTGACCTTCCTGAAGTCTCACTTATTGGTATCCTTGATGCTGATAAAGCCGGTTTTCTTCGCTCAGAGACATCACTTATTCAGATCATCGGCCGTGCAGCAAGAAATGTAAATGGAAGAGTAATTCTCTACGCTGACTTTATGAATGATGCACTCAACTATGCAATAGGAGAAACAGAGCGTCGTCGCAAGATTCAGACGGATTACAATACGAAACATGGTATAACTCCTAAAACCATTATTAAAAAGATACAAGATATCACAGATCAACTAAAAACTGAGCATGATAAAGCTGTAGATGAGCTGGTAAGGATTGATGAAAAGATGCTAAATGAGGATCCGGCTAGATTGATGAAAATGAAGGAAAAAGAGATGAATGAAGCTGTAAAGGTGCTCGACTTTGAGACAGCCGCTATCATAAGAGATGAGATTGCTAGACTAAATAAAAAGATGCTATAATTGGGTCATGAAGGAAAAAATATTAATAGCTCTTAGTGATAAAGAATTAGCAAAAATTTTAGTTCAATATCTTTCTGAACTTGGTTACAAGATTGAGATTGTTCAAAATGGTAAGGATGTTATAAGTAGAATGAAAAGTTCCATGCCAGATTTGCTTTTAATTGACACTACTCTTCCTGATAAAAGTGGTTATGAAATATTGACTGAAAAAAGCTTTGACAGAGATATAACAAAAATACCTGTATTGATTGTTTCAAATTCCGGGGAACCAATCATCACGGCACAAATACCTTCTACTCCTACAATAATCGATTATATTGTAAAGATCCATATCGAACCAGAAGATGTAGTAGAAAAGATTGAAAAAGTATTTGGAAGAGGCCCTATTATTGAAACCAAGACTGTAAAGAGAACAGATACAGGTCACGGTAAGATTGTTCTATGGGTAGAAGATGATAAACTTCTAGGTACCATCTTATCAAAGAAGTTTGAAATGTCCGGATATACTTTATTTAAAGCCCGTAACAGTGATGAATTATTTGAATTACTAAAGACGACGATTCCAAATATTATTATTTTGGATATTATGTTGCCTGGAATGAGTGGACTGGAGATTTTGGAAAAAGTAAAAAAAGAAAATAAATTTAAAGCAATTCCTATAATGATGCTGTCTAATTTGGACAATCAAGAAGACATAAAAAAGGCAAAATCACTTGGAGCAAACAAATTCATGGTAAAAGCTACATCATCTCTCGACGAAATTATAGATGCTGTAGAAAAAGTCATAACTGGTTAAAATTTGCCTTATATCTATAGATTGGTATAGTAAATAATTATGTCAAAAAAAGAAGATATGATTATCGTAAGGGGGGCAAGAACACACAATTTAAAGAATATAAATGTGGAGATGCCTCGTAATAAGATGATAGCTATAACAGGGCTTTCTGGCTCTGGTAAGTCTTCGCTTGCATTTGATACCATTTTTGCAGAAGGTCAAAGACGCTATGTAGAGTCACTTTCCTCTTATGCACGTCAATTTCTCAAACAGATGCAAAAGCCTGATGTTGATGAGATAATAGGCCTTTCACCAGCTATTTCAATTGATCAGAAATCACGTTCAAATAATCCCCGTTCAACAGTAGCCACCATTACAGAAATATACGACTATTTACGTATTCTTTTTGCTCGTGTAGGAAGACCTCATTGTTTGACCTGTGATAGAGAGATTCATCGCATATCAAAAGAAGAAATTTTAGAGACCATCATCAAACAGGTTAGTACTCACAATAAAAGTGAAAAGACAATAATGGGTGTTGCACTGAATGAACAGAAAGTAAAAATATATGCACCAATCGTAGTTGGCCGAAAAGGAGAATACTATCAGTTACTTTATGATCTATTGGGAAAGGGTTACGATAGAGTAAAAATTGATGGTAAAGTTATGCGTCTTCGCGAACAAATTATTTTAGATAAAAATAAAAAGCATAATATTGACGTTTTGGTTGATGAAATGTTTTTAAGTGAATTTAAATCTATTAAATCAGAGAATGCAAAAGAAAGACTGTCAGAGTCACTAGAAAAAGCTATTGAAGAGGCATCTGGGCTTATAAAGATAGAATTTCCAGATGAAGAAAAGCTAATGTCTGTAAAATTCATGTGCCCTTATGATGGTTTTTCATATCCTGAAATAGAACCTAGATTGTTTTCTTTTAACTCACCGTATGGGGCATGTACTGCGTGTAATGGTCTGGGTACAAAAGAATTTTTTAGTAATGAAACCTGTGAAGTGTGTAAAGGAGCCAGACTTAGACCTGAAGCATTAAACGTAAGAATAGATGGGATAAATATAATTGCAATTGTTGCAATGTCTATAGAAGAATCAAATAAATTTTTTGATAGTATCAAGCTTTCAGATACAGAAAAAGAAATTGCCAAAGTAATTCTTAGAGAAATTAGATCAAGACTTCAGTTTATGATAAATGTAGGTATTGAATACCTTACATTAGACCGACGTGCACATACTCTATCCGGTGGTGAGGCTCAACGCATACGCCTTGCTTCACAGCTCGGTTCTGGACTCGTTGGAGCTCTATATGTTCTAGATGAGCCTACAATAGGTCTACACCAAAGGGATAATGATCGCTTAATAAAGACTCTGACGAGTCTTCGTGATCTCGGCAATACCATCATAGTAGTTGAACACGATGAGGATACAATGTTTTCATCAGATTATATTATAGATATAGGTCCAGGAGCAGGAATACACGGTGGTGAAGTTGTGGTATCAGGATATCTTGATGACCTTTTGACTGCAAAAAAGAATACATCAGGATCATTGACTCTCGCGTACCTGCGCGGTGAGATGAAAATTGATATACCAGATACTCGTCGTGAACCAAAAGGAAAAATCTCTGTTAGAGGTGGAAATATTTTTAATATAAAAAATATGGATGCCGATATTTCCCTTAACTGCCTAAATGTCATCACTGGAGTCTCTGGTTCTGGAAAATCCTCATTTATGTATGAAATATTACATAGAAATCTCGAGGCAAGACTAGAGTTTAGAAAAAGAACAGCTCAAGTCTTTAATTGTAAAAGCTTTACAGGAAGTGAATACCTTGGTCGAACTATTCTTATAGACCAGTCTGCCATCGGTCGTACTCCACGTTCAAATCCTATGACATATACAGGTGCATGGACACATGTTCGTGATTTGTTTGCAAATTCTGTAGAAGCTCGCGCTCATGGCTGGGGTCCAGGACGTTTCTCCTTTAACGTAAAAGGTGGCCGTTGTGAAGCATGTCAGGGAAATGGTGAAATAGCAGTTGAAATGCACTTTCTACCAACCGTATATGTTCCTTGTGAGGTCTGCAATGGAAAAAGATTTATGAAAGAGACATTGGACATTAAGTATAGGAGTAAAAATGTATATGAAATTCTTGAGATGACGGTTGAGGAAGGACTAAAATTCTTTGAGGATATTCCTGCTGTTTCTGATAGATTGCAGACACTACAAGAAGTGGGTCTTGGATATCTAAAGCTAGGCCAAAGTGCAACAACTCTATCAGGTGGTGAGGCTCAACGTGTGAAGATCTCTTCAGAGCTTTATCGAGCCCATTTACAAAAGACCATATATCTCTTGGACGAACCAACCGTTGGTCTTCATTATGAAGACGTGAAAAAACTAATAGAAATCCTTCAGAGACTTGTAGATAAAGGAAATACTGTAGTTGTAATTGAGCATAATCTTGACCTAATAAAATCAGCTGACTATGTTATAGATATAGGACCAGATGGAGGAAATCGAGGTGGAAAAATCGTTGCAAAGGGTACACCGGAGGATGTAGCAAGGAATGAAAAGTCATATACTGGGCAATATTTAAAGAAGGTTTTGAAAAAATAAATGAAAATCCAAGATTTTAAAAACCTCTTATTACCTGATGCTCCTGGTGTTTATTATTTTATTGATCAAAATAATCAGATATTATATATAGGACGAGCCACATCTCTTTTTGATCGTGTAAGAAGTTATTTTGGTAATGACCTAATAGCTACCAGAGGACTTTTACTCGTAGATATGATTTCGAAAGCACATACAGTGGAACACAAACAAACCGACTCTGTCCTCGAGGCCATTATCCTTGAATCAAATGAAATAAAGAAGCATCTTCCATATTTTAATACAAAAGAAAAAGACAATAAAAGTTATAACTTTGTAGTAATTTCTGAAGAAGAATTTCCAAGGGTTATAATTGTTCGTGAGAGGGAATTGGGAACACTAACATATAAAATTAAATATCAATTTGGACCATATCCAATGGGATCGCTTTTAATTGAAGCTTTAAAGATAATTCGAAAAATATTTCCATTTAGAGACGAAAAAGCAAAACTGAAGCATCAGGAATCATTTTATAGATCTATAGGTTTATCACCAGACACCAACTCGCCAGATGCAAAAAAAGAATATCAGAAAACTATTAGAAATATTG
>CALRCS010000046.1 GCA_943354625.1 Candidatus Nomurabacteria bacterium
ATTTTTCTTCATATGCATATATGACTACCATACAATATTATTTAGCATAAAACAACTTGACGAATCTTTATATTTGATTAGTATCGATATATCCCACCTAAAATGAAAATCTCTCTATTAGTCCCCTGTTATAATGAAGAAAAATCCATAGAGGCTTCTATACAATCCTGTTTAAAGTAGACTAGACCTTTTGACGAGCTGATTTATGTGAATGATTCTTCAAAGGATAAGACGCCAGAAATACTCGCCAAGTATAGTGATAAAATCATAGCAATTAAGACCCCAAAAAATACAGGAAATAAGAGCAGTGCTCAAGAATATGGCTTAAAATTTGTGACTGGTGATGTGATGATTACAACTGATGGAGATACATTACTTGATACAAAATTCGTAGAGGAAATGGAAAAAAGCTTTCAGGATCCAAATGTCGCAGCCGTTGCTGGGTATGTAAAGAGCCTTCCTGGAAACTGGCTTACACTTTGTAGAGCCTTCTACTATGTTATTGGACAAGATATTCACAAAGTAGCCCAGAGTTATCTAAATTACATCTTCGTGATGCCGGGAGCAGCCAGTGCATTTCGAACTGAAGCTTTTAGAAAATATATCACTTTCGATCACGATACGATTACTGAAGATTTGGACTTTACATACAAAATGCATCGAAATAATTTTAAAATTGTTTATAATACAAAAGCCATCTGTTATACACAAGATCCATCAGATATGAAAAGCTATGTAAATCAGATGCGTAGATGGTATTCTGGTGGGTGGCAGAATCTAATGAAACATATAAATATAATCAATCATCCAATTCGAGCACTGGAACTTTCACTTATTTATATTGAAGGCCTAGTTTTTTCTTCACTTATATTTATTGTCCCCATTTTAAACCCATATTTGGAAATTTATTTGCTTTTAGGTACTTTTCTGATTACTATGATCTATGCCATCTGGGCAACGATTAGAACAAAAAAGATTTCATTGCTATTAGTACCATTTCCATATGTGCTACTAATTTTTATAAATGCCGCACTTTTTTTAGAATCATTTTTTAAAGAAGTAATACTAAAGAAAAAGAATTTAGTATGGTTTAAACCAGAGCGAGTAAATATTAATGTTTCTTAAATAAATTTATGCATTTCCTTATACCATCTCTCGGCCTATCAGACATAATACACATCAGTGTGATCATTTGGAATAAAATAACAAATCGATTTCGCAATGCACCAAAGATGATTGTACTCGATAAACCTTCAATGATAATGTCATTCTTGGGTGGTGTATCTATTTTTATCGTTACATCAATTACCTTCTCTATAGCATTTAGTATTATCTATATAAGCGCCAATGAAAAGCATTCAACCATAAACTTAGTTATGAATATTATGAAGAATAATAATGTAGTAGAAGATAATATCAGTAATGTTGTAGCTGCTACTATTGTTTGTGACAAAGTAATTAATGATCAAGAAGATATAGTTCCAATTCCTACGACTTCTTCGATAATCGACTACCTAGAAGCAAATAATCAAGATTCGTCTTTTGAATACAGACAAACCTTAGCCATTAAATACGGTATGTCTGATTATTATGGAGACTTGGAGCAGAACATAGAACTAATTAGTCGAATTGAAAAAGAAAAGATGAAAAACAGTATAATATTTGATGAAAAGCCTTGCATTAAATAAAAAACTGTGTATAGTGAAATAATATATTATTAAAAAAACATGAAAAAAAATACCACAAAATATACACTAATTACCGCTCTATTTATTCCAATTTTTTCTATCTTTTTCATTACAAACAGTGTTAATGCTGGTATACTACCAAATCTCATTTTGAATCCTCAGCTTACTACTGTAGATTCTGTAGATAGTACAAAACCTCAAGATTGGACAAAGGGTGTGCAATGGGGGTCAAATATTCCTACATATGAATATTCAACAATTAATAATGTGATCTCTGCTTCATTCCCTAGTTATGTAGGTACTCCTGACGTGGGTGGCGATGCAAAATGGTATTTCACACCTGTTCCGGTAACAGCAGGCAGACAATACACTTTTAGTGATTCATATATTTCAGATACAGTAACATACCTAACTGCTGAATTTTTTTCTGCAGATCATACTCATCTAGCTTTTGGTGGTTTTGTGGCTATACCTGCAACAGTTGACCTTACGACTTGGAAAGTCGCCAGTACAATATTTACAGCACCAGCAGGAGCAGCATACATGACAGTATTTCATACAATACAAAATGTTGGAAAACTTACAACAGACGATTATATTTTAAATGAAGTACCACTTCCATCTCCTTTTTCTGAAGGATTTATTTCTCTAACTTTTGATGATGGATACATAAATCATATAACTAATGCAAAGACAATATTGGATACAACCGGACTTAAAGGTACATTTTATATTATTTCTCACGTTTCAGGTTTTTCAATAATTAACCCATCTATGGAAATTGTTGATCCAGAAAATATTTCTAGACCCTTGGATTGGACTCCAAATACCCCAACAGGTTCTAGTTCTGCATATCCAGTCACAGGACATACAGGAAGTAATGCAGTACAGGTAAATTCCACTGTACCAGGAACACTAGCTTCATGGTATTTCACACCTGTCTCTGTTCTTGCTGATGAAGATTTTGTATTTGGTGAATATTACAAAAGCACAGCGACATCTGCTGTATATGTAAAAATATTTACGAAAACAGGAGAAATAAAATATTTAGATGATACAGGAGCTATTGTATCAATAGAAACACCATTTATGAGTGGTATCGCTCCAGCATCTAGTTGGACAAAACTTGATACAACTTTCTACCTCCCTCCAGAAGTAAAATCCATAACAGTAATACATGCACTAGAAGGAGTTGGATCTCTAACTGTAGATGATGTTACACTAGGAGCATTTACAGACTTTGCAAACTCAGCTCAAATAAAATCACTAGAAACAGCTGGACACGAAGTTGGTGGACATACACAAACTCATGCAGACCTAACAGCTATATCAACTCCAGAAGCCACAGTAGAAGTTGCTGGTGGAAGAAGTGATCTAACTAATGGAGGAATTACTTCTGTATCATCTTTTGCTTACCCATACGGAAATTTCAATGATAATATTAAGACAATTATTAAAAATTCAGGCTTTGCTTCTGGTCGTACAGTACTAGAAGGATTAAATGGTAAAGACTCAGATAAATTTGCTTTACTTACACGATCTGTAAACAGAGATACAACAGTTGCACAAGTAAAAGCTTGGATAGATCAAGCAGTACTTGAAAAGAGATGGTTGATCCTAGTATTTCACCAAGTACAAGACAATATAGATTCACCAGTACTAGATTATGGAACAACTATATCTAACTTTACACAAATACTTGCATATTTGAATGCAAATCACACAACCGTACACACAGTAAAAGAAGGTGTTGCCCTTATGGATGGTGGAAGTGTTGTGATATTACCGCCAACAATAGATACAAATAGTGATATAAAATTTGAAACAACAAATGTAGCTGGGACAATAGCGACATACACTATACCAGCAGCTCGCGATGGCCAAAATAATCCCCTAGTTCCGATCTGTACACCAGCTTCAGGATCTACATTCTTAATTGGCACAACAACAGTATCTTGTACTGCAACAGACCAATTCAATACCTCAGTAACTTCAACCTTTAATGTAATAGTAAAACTTTCAACTCCAATAATCGACACTCCTCCAACAATTGATGATTTAATTAGTAAAACTGGTTCTAGTCAAAATACAAGTGGAGGATCTGGTGGATCAATATCAAGAGCTAGTGGAAGAAGGATGTACTCTATTCTTGATTTCAATATGCTCATCATTAACTGGAATCGTAGTGGTATAAATATTCCTGGAGATTTTGACCTAAGCGGTACAGTAGATATACTTGATTTTAATATGATGATTAGTAACTGGGCAATATAACCATATAAAATAAATTTATGAAAAAATATATTAAAATAACACTTAGTCTTATCTTAGGAACCATACTTATTCCATCTTTCGTATTTGCAAAAACTGATGTTACTCTTACTAGTCCTATATCTAATACAGTAGTTGGAAATAGCTTTAGTGTTATTGTATCTATCTCTCCAAAAGAAGAAACTGCATACACATCAAAGATCGCTCTATCGTATTCAAACGATATCATTGAAGCTACATCTTTTTCTTTTGCGCCAAATCTACTCCCCCTTTCACAACCAGGATATGATCTAATGGACACAACTACTGGCACAATTATAAAAACTGGTGGTATGACTAATGGTGTTCTAAGTGGTACAAATAAAGTATTTGGTACCATTACATTTATTGCAAAGAAAGCTGGTAATGCACAAATCTCAGTATCAAATAATACAAAAATCTATGACAATCAAAATATAAATATATTTTCTGGTTCACAGAATCAATTAAATATTACCGTTTTACCTTTTAGACCGACTGAAGAAGTCATAAACACGCCTGAGTCAACTACAACAGCTATAACGGCCACAACAACAATTGACACTGGAACAACCACAAACAGCCAAACAGCGTCTCTAGGGCTATTTAACACCCTTACAAGCTCATATAAACTTATCAGTCTTCTCATTTTGATTATGATTGTAGCAATAGTCTATATGGTCTTGAGAAAGAAAGAGCAAAATAACTAATTCTATAGTCAAATAAATTTTGCATAAATGTCAATAATCTGGTACATTTTTGTATGTACATTTGATTATTTGTAAAACTTGATATGCGCCCATAGCTCAGTTGGTAGAGCAGATCCCTCTTAAGGATAAGGTCGTAGGTTCGATCCCTACTGGGCGCACCCGTTTTAATATATAATAGATTAGCGGATATATAAGATATATAGTAAATTATAAACAGATGCCGGGGTGGCGAAATTGGCAGACGCACTTGCCTTAGGAGCAAGCGGGGTAACCCATGGAGGTTCAAGTCCTCTCTCCGGCACCAAATATTTGTACAGATATTAAAACAACCACCTCCGAAAAGGTGGTTTGTTTTGATGTTTTTACAAATCCCAATCACCCCGAAAAATTTCATCGGCAGCTTGGTGGTCGATTCCCTTCCATTCCCGTAGATGCTCTCGGTCCTTGGGTGGAAGTGATGATAACTGTTTAGCACGTCTTGGTGTGCATATGGTGGCATTGGCTACCATCCTTCTTGTCTCATCACACCAGGACCTAAACCTATCTTCCGTAACTGGCTTTTGGATGTTCATAACCATAGATACTATACACCACCCAATTAATATTGTCCAATTACAATACTATATATACCCTGTTAATTTATGACGAACCTCTATTTACCATTAACACCATCAGCTCCTGTAGCACCCGTTGCACCAGTAGCTCCTGTGGCACCTGTAGGACCCGGTACTGGTACTGTTATCACGGTAGTATTAACAGGCTCATTACTATTTTGACGTATAGCTGGCAAACCGTAAACAAGGAAAAGGACAACTAATACAATTGCCATAATTACTCCAAGTATCAAAACTAAACCAGAATCACTACTTTCCCCACTCTGTGGTGTATTTACTATTGTTGTCATAAATTTTTTTCTCTTTTAAGAGATTAATTATTAAATTTGCTTATTTTTACACTAATGATGACGTTAGACTGTTTAAATTATTACAACCTCACCCTTTTATCGGTTTTTTATAATTTTCTTTAAGAAAAACTAGGTAGTTCTTTAACTTTTCAACAAAAGCTGATCTCCCCACCTTTAAATACGAAGTGTTGCATTATTTATTGAACTGGTAAATCCACATCTTTAGTAGCTTTTTCTAACAATTCCATTGCTTTATTTAAAATAGGATCTGCAA
>CALRCS010000047.1 GCA_943354625.1 Candidatus Nomurabacteria bacterium
AGTATAGGAACCGCTATATTTCAAGCGGCGTGCGGGGTAGTTATGCCACCCCATACACTATCTTCGTGTCTCTTTGTAGATATTACGGATAGCTACAATCCATTCTTGGCTATTAGGATTTCTCCCAGTATTTACCCAGAGTTTGTAGTACTGCATTTCACTTGCTGTCAGTAGCACCTGATACTTTTCTACAAGTGGGGCAATACTGTACTCGCAAGTCCTCGCCCATGCACCCCTTTCATGCTCAACCAATTGATCGAGTGGAAGCAAGTGCGTCTGCATTGTATGCTTTTCCTCGTAAGCGATGTGGTCGAGTTCGTGCATCACGTTGAGCACATTGCAGTACTCAAAGGCCTCTTTCCATCCAGGATGTTCTGAGCTTCTGAGCGAAGCGTACACATCCATGATTGCTGGTACAACTATGGTCAGTTCGGGAATACCATTTGTGGCAAACCCTGATCCAGCCAAAATATTGTGACTCTGAGCAATGTAATTGCTTGAGATGTTTATATTCAACCTTCCATAGAGGTTATCTATGATAGCCATTGAATCATCATACCTCTTTTGTATTTCGGGAATATGATATTTATGACCTATCAAAGCCTGAAAGATCGGCTCCAGGTGTTCAGACCAGAATTTCTTTTGCTCGAAATCCGGATAAAATGACCGACTAGGGTCAGTACTTTGACTCTGACGGTGTTCTGTATTCACTTGATGGTTAACAATCCAATCAAGTGTGAGTAGCACAGCAAATGCGAGTAACAAGACTAGGAGCATTTGAACTCGCGCCTTAATCTTTTTCCTAAAATTCTTTTTCATCTGGATTTAAAATAACATCTTATATAGTCTGTGTCAATACTGGACCTAATCAGCATTCCATGGTAATCTATCAACGAATGAACACTGTACACAAGGCATTGGAGTGGGTCATAGACAAATTGACCCACATAGCGTTCTGGTCACTTGTTATAGCTGTTGCGTACAGCTGCTTACAAGGAACTTTTATGGGGAAATAATTTTCCCCAATCACACCCTCGCCGCACTTCACGGCAAGGGTTTTTTAATTTAATTTACAGAATATCCAAAATATCATATAATTTGAATATATGAAAAAAGGATATAAAAATAATATTGAGGAGCTAACACTGAAAAATAATAATTTCCGAAAAGTACTATATACTGGATCTGAGAGTCAGTTGGTGCTTATGTCAATACTTCCAGGTGAGGAAATAGGTAGCGAGGTCCATCCTGGCAATGACCAATTCTTTAGATTCGAAGCTGGTACTGGTGAGGTAATCATAAATGACACCAAATACTTGGTTTCAAACGGTGATGCCGTCATAGTACCAAAAGGAGCAACTCATAATATAATAAACACAGGAACTGAATCGCTCAAACTCTATACTTTATATTGTCCTGCTCATCATAAAGATGGAATAATAAGAAAAACAAAAGTTGAAGCTGAAGCAAATGGTCCAGAGTTTGACGGAGTAACTACAGAATAAAAATTTATTAAATACAAATGAATCTATACGACCATACAAAAATTGAAAAGAAGTGGCAAGATGTCTGGGAATCTAGTGAACCAAACAAAGTCACCGAAGACAATAAAAAACCAAAGTTCTTTGCTCTTATAGAGTTTCCATATCCATCTGGAGCTGGTATGCATGTTGGACATATCAGAAGTAATACAGCAATGGATATCATAGCCCGCAAGAGGCGAGCTGAAGGTTTTAATGTTCTATATCCTATAGGTTGGGATGCTTTTGGTTTACCTACAGAAAATTACGCCATCAAGACAGGTATTCAGCCTGCCATAATTACAAAAGAAAATACTGATACTTTTCGTAAACAGCTAAAAGCTATAGGTTTTTCTTTTGACTGGTCTCGAGAAATAAATACAACTGATCCAGCATATTACAAATGGACTCAGTGGATTTTCTTACAATTTTTAAAGAAAGATTTGGCATATAAGAAAAAAATGACAATAAACTGGTGTCCGAAGGATCTTATTGGTCTTGCAAATGAAGAAGTGATAGGAGGATGCTGTGAGCGTTGTGGCACAAAAGTGGAGAAAAAGGAAAAGGAGCAGTGGATGTTAGCTATTACAAAATATGCAGAAAGACTAGATAAGGATCTAGACGATACAGACTTTTTGGAAAAAATAAAAATACAACAGAGAAATTGGATTGGGAAAAGTGAGGGAGCTGAAATTGATTTCAAAATAAAAGGCAGTGAAGATAAAATAAAAGTATTTACGACTCGACCAGACACTATCTTTGGTGTTACGTATTTAGTTTTGGCTCCAGAGCACACTTTAGTAGAAGAATTACTCTCAAAAGTCTCGAACAAGCATGAAGTAGAAAAATATATAAAAGCTGTAAAAGAAAAAACAGATATCGAAAGAACCGATGCTAAAACCGAAAAATCAGGTATAGAACTAAAGGGTATATCGGTGATAAATCCTGCAAATATGGAGGCTGTGCCACTATGGATTGCAGATTATGTCCTTGCTGACTATGGAACAGGTGCTGTTATGGCTGTACCTGTTCATGATGAAAGGGATCTACAATTTTCTAAAAAATACAATTTGCCAATTAAAGAAATAGAATTATTAGATATAAAGGAAGCAACAGATAAATATGGAAAGTTAATCACAAAATTCAAACTCCGTGACTGGGTCTTTTCACGTCAAAGATACTGGGGTGAGCCAATCCCAGTAGTTCACTGCGAAAAATGCGGAATAGTCCCATTACCTGAAAGTGAACTTCCACTAGAGCTTCCCAAGGTAGAGAATTATGCTCCAACACAAAACGGTGAATCACCTTTAGCAAGTATCACAGATTGGGTAAATACAAAATGCCCAACATGTAATGGTCCAGCAAAAAGGGAGACTGATACAATGCCAAACTGGGCAGGATCAAGCTGGTATTATTTGAGATATACAGATCCAAAGAACAGCAAAGCTTTTGCTGATAAAAAAAATCTAGAATATTGGGGTCAAGTTGACTGGTATAACGGAGGAATGGAGCATACGACACTGCACTTACTATACTCTCGCTTCTGGCATAAATTCCTTTTTGATCTAGGCTTAGTCTCAAATAGCGAACCTTATAAAAAAAGAACCTCTCAGGGACTAATTCTAGCCGAGGGTGGAGCAAAAATGTCCAAATCAGTAGGAAATGTTATTAACCCAGATGATATTGTAAAAGTAGTTGGAGCCGATACGCTGAGAGTTCATGAAATGTTTATGGGTCCATTTGATCAAGCTATCGCATGGGATACAAATACTATTGCAGGCTCAAGAAGATTTATCGAAAGGGTATGGAAGCTCCATGAAAAAGTTTCTGAGAATGCTAAAAATAAAAAAGAAGAAATAGCTGTACTTGTTCACAAGACAATTAAAAAAGTTTCAGATGATATAGAGGAGATGAGATTCAATACAGCAATAAGTTCAATGATGGTACTTATTAATGTACTCGAGAAACAAGAAAATATTTCAAAACATGATTACGAAGTGCTCCTAAAACTATTAGCACCATTTGCACCACATGTGACTGAAGAATTGTGGAAAATAATGAAAAATGACGATTCTATACATGGTGGTATTTGGCCCAAATATGACCCTAGTAGACTGGTAGAGAGTACAGTGACGATATCGGTACAAGTAAATGGAAAGACTCGCGGATCATTTATAAGTAAAATTGATGAGGATGATGAGAATGTCAAGAAAACGGCTCTAGATATGGACGAAACTAAGAAGTGGGTGGGGAATAATGCGGTAAAAAAGGTTATTATTATTAAAAACAGACTAATAAACTTCGTTGTAGGATTTCCATAGATTTGACACAATATCATTGATAATGTAGTATCAATATTAATAATATTAGTTTAATAATTAAAAATTGCATGCCGAACATACAATTCAAACCAAAACAAGTTACAAAGAGACTTTTGACAGTTCTACCAGATAGAGCTCGTGAAGTTCTAATTAAAAGATACGGACTTGGAGCAAGTACTGACAAGATGACTCTTGATGCTATAGGAAAACTATACGGTATTACTCGTGAACGAGTTCGCCAAATAGAAAACTATGCATTAACTAATATAAGGAAATCTGAAGCCTACAAGACTGAAAGATCTGCATTCTCAGAACTAGAAAGTCTTATCCACAGTCTTGGAGGAATTGTTGTTGAAGATGATTTTCTTGGACATACTGCAAAGGATAAAAGTCTACAAAACCATATCTATTTCATACTTGTAATTGGAGATATCTTTAAAAAGAAAAAAGAGGATGATGAATTCAAACATCGTTGGCATGTAAATGAAGAACTCTCTGTTCAGATAGAAAACTCCCTACGAAAACTTTATAGTGGACTTACAGATGATGATCTACTTTTGGAATCAGAAATTATAAATAAGTTTCTAAGTCATCTAGAACATGTTTCTGAAAAATATAAAAATCAGGAAGTGGTTAAGAGATGGTTAACAATCTCAAAGTCTCTAGGGAAAAATGCAATGGGTGAATGGGGTGTTGCTCATTCTTCAAATATCAGAACTAAGGGTATGAGAGATTACGCTTTTCTAGTTATCCGAAAACATGGATCTCCAATTCACTTCAAAGAGGTTGCAAAGCAAATCACAGAAGTTTTCAAGAAGAAAGCTCATGTTGCAACTACACATAATGAACTAATAAAAGATAAAAGATTCGTACTTGTTGGACGTGGTCTATATGCTCTACGTGAATGGGGATATATGTCAGGTGTAGTTAAGGATGTTATAAAGAGTATTTTGGAGAAAAATGGTCCTCTATCTAAAGATGAGATTATTGCCAAAGTCATGAAGGAAAGATATGTAAAAGAAAATACAATCATGGTAAATCTCCAAAACCAGAAAAATTTCGTACGAACAAAGGATGGTAAATACGATGTTGCTATTGTAAAGGTATAAGCGTAGAGTTTTTTAAAAAAGCTGGTATAATAAAGTAGTATGATTTCTTCAATACTTCATAGTGAGATTATGTTTTCTGTAGGACAGATACTTATTTTTATTTCTCCTATAATTCTTGCTTTTGTACTCTTTACACTTTTTTGGAAACTTTGGATCAACTATATAAGATCTGATTTTATATTTTCTTTAAAATATACCTTACTTGAGATTCGACTTCCTAAAGAGATGTTGAAATCTCCATTATCCATGGAGCTTGTTATGAATGCACTACACAATACCGCCGATGGTAATAACTATTCCAAATTCTGGAAAGGTGAAAAACGTCCAACATATTCATTAGAGCTTATATCTGTCGAAGGAGTTGTAAAATTTATAATAAGAACAGAAGATAGAAGAAAACAAGGGATACTAGCAGCCCTTTATTCACAATTTCCAGGTGTAGAAATACATGAGATTGATGACTATACAAGAGGGGTTCATTTTGACCCAAAGGAGTCTAAGCTTTGGGGAATAGACTTTGAACTAACACAACCCGACCCGTATCCTATTAAAACCTATGTTGACTATGGACTTGATAAGGATCCAAAGGAGGAGTTTAAAGTTGACCCAATGACTCCTATGATTGAATTCCTGGGAAGTGTAGGAGCAAATCAACAAGTCTGGATACAGATAATAATCCGAGCCCATACAAAAGAACAGAGAAAGCCAGGTCACCTATGGAAAAAAACAGATGCATATAAAGATGAAGCAATAAAAACCATAAATGAAATAATGAAGCGTGATCCAAAATCAAAAACATCCAATGTAATAGATGAGGAAACTGGACGCACGGGAGTACCTATAGTTACAAAGGGTGAGACAGAATTAGTTTC
>CALRCS010000048.1 GCA_943354625.1 Candidatus Nomurabacteria bacterium
GATAATGCATTTAGAATCTCTTCTGGAAGATCTAGAATACGCATGGTATTTGAAACATACTCACGACTCTTACCCACTTTTTCAGCAATCTGAATATGCTTCATACCGAATTCGTCATTTAATCTCTTGAAAGCTCTGGCACGATCAACTGAATTTATATCCTCACGTTGTAGATTTTCTATAATTGCCAATTCTAACTTGACCTTATCGTCTTGCTCGCCTGTACGAATAAGGGCAGGTACTTGTTGGAGTCCAGCTATCTTTGAAGCGCGTAAACGTCGCTCACCAGCGATGAGCTCATATTCAACACCGAGTCCTCCATCTGGCTTCTCATACTCCTTACGAGTGACTGTGAGGGGTTGTAGGATACCATACATGCGAATAGACTCAGCAAGATCTTTTAATCTTGCTTCATCAAAGTCCCTTCTTGGTTGAAAAGGGTTTGGTTTTATTTTTTCTATTTCAATCCAAAAAACTGAATCTCCAAAAAATTGTGATGATGCCATGTATGTATTTTATCGCATAATTGATTTTCCCGCCAGATTTAGTAGACTGTAGGAGTGGTTAATTAGACAATAGATGCCGGAGTGGCGAAATGGTTATACGCGCACGACTCAAAATCGTGTGGAGCAATCCGTGGAGGTTCGACTCCTCTCTCCGGCACCAAATAAAATATAAAAATCCTCCACCAACCGAAATAGTTGATGGAGTGTGTGGCGAAGGATTAATAGTAATCATTTCCCGAAAAACATAACAGTCTGTGAAATCACACTCTCTGAGCGAGGCTGACAACTCAGTAATGGAGTAGTAGAGGTTCGACGATTTGGTGAGAACATCATGCGAGATGAATGTTCATGAATCTGATCTACATGACCCTTCAAGAGAATACCCAGTCTTGGAAGATCTACAGGAAAATCTTCCGGCGGTAGGGCTAGGACGTTTTGCAATGAAGCAATAGTCTCCTCAAGCCTGCTTTTTACAAGTGCTTGTTCTGGCGAGAACGCATTTTGTAACATAAACAGTAGTTATAGGTTGCGGTTGTGTGCTGACCTTCTTTATTGTACAGTAAAACTCATGAAGACTAAAATAAAAGTGTTGATAATTGCTGGACCTACAGCTGTAGGTAAAAGCGATTATGCCGTAGAATACGCTATCAAACACAATGGCGAGGTTATTTCTGCTGATTCTAGGCAGGTATATAAAGGACTTGATATAGGTACTGGAAAGATTACTGTGGAAGAAATGAAAGGTATTCCACATAATTTACTTGATGTTGCCAATCCCAAAAACCAATTCAATGTAGAGAAATATAGAGTCCTTGCACAAAAGGCTATTTTGGATATCTCATCTCGTGGGAAACTTCCTATTATTTGTGGTGGCACAGGCTTTTATATTGATGCAGTTATTAACAATACTGTTTATCCCAATGTTCCGCACAACATTGTACTAAGAAAAAAATTAAATAAAATAAATGCTAGTGAACTTTTAATTATATTAAATAAACTCGACTCAAAATTTGCTAAATCCTTAAATAACTCTGAACAATACAATACCCAACGTCTTATCCGCTCAATAGAAATAGCTACTGCACTTGGAAAAGTTCCCAAAGTTAAAAATTTAGAATCACCATATGAAGTAAAATGGATAATTTTAGAGGCACTACCGGAGAAACTTCGAGAGCGAATTGACATTAGACTAATCAAAAGATTGAAAAATGGAATGATAGAAGAAGTAGAAAATCTCCACAAACATGGTCTATCATGGAAAAAAATGGAGGAGCTGGGACTTGAATATCGTTACATTTCACGATATCTTCGTGGACTCATCACAAAAGAAGAAATGATCACACAACTAAAATACGAAATCTGGCATTATGCAAAGAGGCAGATATTGTGGTTTAAAAAGTATAAATAATTGGCGGGCGATCAAGGAATTATGATATTAGTTCTTTCCAAAACTTAATAGCCTTATTCTTTGTCTCTGTATCGCTTACATTCAAAATCATAGGTAAAATCTTATCTGTAGACCAAAATGAATAGTTTCCATAAAAAACTCTTGAAACCATTTTTGAATACATTGCGAATCTCTCTTTGATATTATTAGCATTAAAATATGAAACTGTAAGATTATAAAAATCTACATCATTTGTTTTAAGGTATTTCATCATCTTTTTCTCTCCTCTAAATGGAATATTTCTAAACTCAAAGTAACCAAGAAATACATAATATACATCACGCGAAAGTTTTATCTCAAGCGACTCAAAATATTCTTTAATTCCAGATTCAAAATATCTTTTATTTGTTACGTATGCTGAGTTGATATTTAAATCAAACGACTCCATCTCAGAAATAGGTACATGTACCTTATTTAATACTTTATCAATATTTTTTTTAAAGGAAGAGATAATACCATTTCTATCAAATTCAACGTGGGAATCCATAACCCAATCAATCAATACAGCATCCATATTATTGGCCGGAATTTTATCCGTACTCTGATATGATTTAAAAAGATTACTATCAAATACAAAAACATCCATCGGTTTACCATCTGTAATAACTAAAAACGAGTGTATCTTTAACGGATTGTCATTCAAAATAATTGCCATATCTACATCACTTGATTTATGTGATTCCCCTGTACCATGTGAACCTGCAATAATTATTGCTTCAACATTTTCTTTTGATTTTAGATTATTTATTATTTTAGACAATATCATAATATACGATAAATAATTGGCGGGCGATCGAGGAATCGAACCCCGGATTTCTCTTTTGGAGAGAGAAGTTATACCACTTAACTAATCGCCCGTATAGCTAAATATAAAGCTTTATGAAGTTTTTAGCAAATGAAAGAATGATGCGAGCTAAGTGGGCGTCATAGTATGAAACCCTTACGCAGCCCCTGTAACCTTTTCGCGTATATTTATGATTACTTTGCTTGTGATAAACCTGGTTAAATTGATCGAGAGGTAAATCAATAGTTCTAGACCAAAAATCTAGTAATTCCTTTTTATTATGATAATCATGTAAATGTAAGGAAATTTTAAATCTCTTTCGATCAACTTTAAAGACTTTTTGTAACATAACCATAAAAGCTTTGATAAGTTTTGGATCAGAATTGGTAAAACAAATTCCATTATCATTTTTCATTCCCTCACACCAGTAAATCAGACAAAGAGCAATAAGATTAATGTTATTATTTAAATCAATATTTTTAAGGAGTCTATCTGCTTCAGTATTTGCAAAGACTAATCTTTGTAACTTTCTTTTATGCAAAACAGTATGACCTTTCGCTCTACTATCTCTAGCCTTTTCTTCAATTCTTTTAACAGCTTTTGTATCTAATACTACATCCTTAGTCCACAAAGAAGTAGTCTTTTTGACACTTTTAATTCAAATGAAATCTCTCCTAGAGAGAATCCATTCTTTCTCATATTTATTGCTTTTTGTTTTTCTAATAATTTTATGTACGGTTAATCATAACAAAAATATCCATTCGTTATGGATATTTTTGTTTCAAATTATATGTCTTAATTATTTCTTTGATTCCTTAAAAGTAACATGCTTTCTAAGCTTCTTACTAAACTTTTTAAGCTCTATCTTCCGCTCTACTTTCTTCTTATTCTTGCGAGTCATATAAATCTCGCCTGTTTCCTTATTCTTTAATTGTATAAGTTGTATTTGTGACATAGAGACTACTATAGCCTATTTTATAAAAAAGTAAAGCGCCGACTACAGTTAAGTAGCCGGCGCGATTTAGTGGTTGATTCGAGCTAATTATTTAAGCTCGGGTCCAACTGAACCCTTTCCGTCTCTGGGGCCGGTATAAAGCATACCGGGTTTCCCGAAGTTGCTAAATTTGCACCACAGGCGGTAATCCCCAATTTGGGAAAAACTTATCGTCGAGATCCCCGTTTGACCTACCGGAATCTCCCCAATAGCCGAGGTGCCGTCTGCCCTAGTAATAAATACTGCGGTTGGCTTCTCTATGTACGTGCCCCCTCCCTCTTGGACAAGACCACCCGCATCTAGAATCAACCGTTGTCCCGACGTGGTGACCCTTACGAGAATAGTGGGAAGTGTCCACGGCTCCACGAACTTCAATGCGAGATCCATCGATGGTGAACGGTCAACAATGTGATGACCGTCTATGACATAACTCGCTTTGTCGCCCACCACGTTAGGAGTATTTTGCTTTGGGTTAGCGAGCCAAAAGGTCGCTATATATCCATCTGTAGAAAACTTAACAGACAGCATCCCGTTCGTAGCTCCTGTGAGCCATTCCTGAAAGAGAGGTTGACCGTTGTTTACTGAGAGATTGATCCTGTCTACCGTCCGACCGTCTTCACCAAATATCAATACCTCAGCTGATTCTACTCCCCATAATGGAAGTGGGATATGTTGCATCCACAACCGATACTGAGGGCTACTACCATTTGCAATATCTACGCCCTTGTATTGGGCATACCCGTAAAAGACCATGACATTGTTAGTGCCATAAAGCCATATATTTCCAGTTACCACATCTTCGGGATTGATGAGACTGTATACAATCTCTGTTTCAAACAGTTTATCCAGCACGTCCTCCGCGCTAGTCCCAGTTGCTTCCACGTATGAACGATCTGTCACCATTGTCGTCGCCGACACCGCCCTAAAACCACGCACAACTTGACCGAGAGCGCAGTTTCGAAGAATATCGCGTGAAGCGACCATAGGCAACGTTATTACGGGATGTGCCACCGTGGCACCCCCTGCGGTTGTTCCATCGTCATTGCTCACGACCGGAATCGCTTGTGTCGGTACAGGATTCTGTACCACAATAGGACCGGCGTCCTGTGCTGTTGCGGTGACTGCGATGAGACTCCCAAGAGCCAGCATCAAAACCGTCATTTTCTTTTTCATTCTTTTCTTTCCCTTTTTTTGTTTTCCGTTTTTTCAACCGAAATTATTTAAGATAAGGATTCACAGGGGGCACTGGCCCCTTGCTGTCCTTCGAAGATGACATGACAGAAAAAGTCCCGCCCTTGTCATGAACAACCAATGGCTTTGGCGCACTGGTGATTTCTACCACCTGTGCCAGAGTCTGAACCGAAGCGTCGTTTGTTGCGACTTCCTCGGCAATTGATTGAGACGTTTTCGATCCCGTCGATATCGCCAGCCCTATGGCTAGTAATAGCAACATTCCTAAACCAAATATTTTTTTCATATTTTCAATGTCCGATTTGGAAGCATGATAGCTTCCGGTTGTTTATTACGTTTTCTGCACTGCCAAATACCCTAACATTGTTAGGTTTATTTGTCAAGAGCTAAGTATCGCTAGTGTTATGGAGTACTACTAATAGGAACGTCAGTACAAGAAAATGGTTTATGAGCATTAGCAAATACTGTTATAACCGAAGTCAAGCCATTTGCACCAACAAAAGTACTTCCAATCAACGAATAGTGGTACGTATTAAAGCTATCCACTGCCACACCGTAGCTAAGATTGTACGGGGTCTCAGGCGATGCCATTGAACATATTTTATCTAGAGTAGTTAAGCTGGAGTTAATATAGGCATCAGGTCCACCAGGAGCTATCAGTGGCATAGCAGCTATTAACACAGAGGATTGATCAGGAATAAATCTAACAATCTTCGCTCCATTATTTATTGTAGGGTAACTATCATTAATTGTTTTTTTGATAATATCCGGCAAACCAGTTATATCTCCTGGACCTCCCCACTTTACCTTTCCTGTAGTTCCGTCAGCA
>CALRCS010000049.1 GCA_943354625.1 Candidatus Nomurabacteria bacterium
ACAAGAAGGAATTGGCAGGAGGTAATAATCCTAGAGATTACAAAATGAAATTGGCTTTTGAAATAGTTCGCTTTTATCATTCTCTGGACGATGCAGAAAAGGCAAATGAGTATTTTATAAATACATTTAGCAAAAAAGAAACTCCAGATATCATGCCAGAAATAAAACCAAGTAGTTATGACGTCATTACTATTATGGTGGAGTCTGGACTTTCTCCGAGTAAGTCTGAAGCTCGACGTCTCATTGAACAAAATGGAGTGAAGATTAATGAAGTTATCATGGATGATATAAAGGGGGTGCTTAAGAAAGATGATATTGTTCAGAAAGGAAAGAGGTTTTTTGTTAGGGTTGTCTAGTTTTATTTGTGTTGACATTTATATTTTAGTGTGATAGCTTTTCAAACAGATTCGAGAAAACCTGTTGTTTTCTAGTTAGTGAATCTTTGAAAAATCACACAGAAAAGTTATGGAAAATGAAATTCCATCGATAGAAGCAGTTGTGATTTCGGTTGAAGGTCGGAAAGGAAATGAATACGTTATTACAAAATTAACGACTTCAGCATCCAGACCGGCCAGTATACCGACATCAGCAACAGTAACTTTTTCTTTGTCCGAATGGAGTGGCGAGCACAAACCCAAATCGGGTCAACTTGTACTTCTTGGCGACATTGAAAAGTTTACAAAAGGCTGGAGAGCGCGACAGGCAATGCCGGTACGTGCATAGAATAAACATAAACAGCAATAGAAAAAGAGTATGAGAAAAAAAATAGTAAAAAAGCCACTGGAGTCTATAAAAGAAAGCTTCGTTGTTCGCATTGAACTCAATCGCGAGCGCGTCGAGCACTTGAAGGATCTGATCAGCACAGGTGTTGAATTGGATCCGATCCTTGTGTCCGAAGACGATGGAGAATTGATCGATGGGCGGCACCGTAAGGCTGCGTACCTTGAACTTGGTATTCAAGATGTACGTTGTGAGGTTCGCAAATTTGGATCTCTTCCCGAGAAAATCACCGAGGCTCTTCGATGTAATGTTGGTGGTGCACTACCTCCAACACATGCTGATATCAATCACACCATGCAGATTCTCTTAATTGCCGGCCAAACCCGGAAGTTAATAATCAAGATGGTTAGTGAAAACATTGGCTTTCCACCGAAGTTGGTTGCCAATCACCTTGATGAGGTGCAATCCAACATGGCTAAGTCTAGGCTTAAAAAGGCTGCTAGTGCAGTAGTCAATGACGGAAAGACTGTTCATGAGGCTGCATTCGAAGAAGGTGTTAAACTCGAGACGCTAAAAAAGTTTCTTGAGGTTGAAGATAAAACCGGCGACAGTGGGGCAGCTTCTGTGAATCAGGTGAAGGCACACCTAGGTATGCAGTTTCGTAAGCTTCAGCATATCCAAGGTCATGCTCTGGCCAAAGTTCTACGAGAGCTAAAAGATGGATTGATCACTGCAAAACAAAGTAGTGATGTGATTGAGTATGTAAATACACTTACAGCTAAGGTTAATCGCTACCATGACGAATGGGTCAGTCGGTTTGCCTCACATATTGGCACAGCCGTCGAAGGGGCTGAAGTTTCAAAAGTTAAGGTCCGCAAATCCCAAGTGTCACTTGGGAACAAAACACTTGGACGCATGGGTGTTACTCAATAGGAAATAGTATGAATAAAAAACGTCTGACACTCGAGGAGTTTGTGCTCCGTGCAATAGAGAAACTTGCTCAACCGGGGAGGGGGATAATCCATACAGTCTACTCAGGATTCAATGAAGGATTTCGGGAATACTTTCCGGGTCAGGATCCAGTTAAGGAGGTTGAAAAACTGGTTGAGGCTGGCAAGATCAGTTTTCGTTTCTGTCGTGGCGGTGCACTTATAGGGAAGCCTGGTGTCATCGCATGCCAGAGTAGTTCAAATACGGCTCTCAAAAAGATGGGGCTGTAATAAGTCCCCATCTTTCACAAACTGCGTTACGAAAGTAGCGCAGTTTTTTCTACTCCCAATGCAGTGCATTCTTTTGCCTTTCTTTTAATTCCTTCTTTACTTTATCTAAGTAAAGTGATAGACTGTTGTTATTATTTAAATAATTTATGATTAAAGATTCAATAATAAAAACAGTCGGTAAATTACCAGGCAAAACCGTAGCTATTTTTGCTGGGACACACGGTAATGAAAAAGTAGGAATTTTTGCTTTAGAAAAACTTGAAAAAGACCTCATTGTTAAAAAGGGAACAGTTTATTTAGTATATGCAAATCCACCAGCAATCGAAGCAAATAAAAGGTTTATAACTAAAAATCTTAATAGACTTTTTTCACGACACGAAAAAGGTGATACATATGAAGATATACGAGCACATGAGCTTATGGGTATTTTAGACCAGTGTGATGCTTTGCTCGATATTCACTCGTATAATAGTCCATCTGGTGATCAATTTTCTTTCTGTGAACCAAATGGATACGATATTTTAAAATTAATGGATTTTCCAATTATCGTCAGTAGGCTTGATCCTGATCCAACAATGTATTCCACTACGACAATGGGGTATATGAATAAAAAAGGTGGAATTGGTTTTTGTATTGAATGTGGGACAAGTAATAGAGAAAATGATTTTCTTGAGCTTGCAGTAAAGTCTTCATATCAATTTCTCCAATACTTTGGAAATATAGATATGGTTATTCCTAACGATAATATTAAACAGCAGGTCATAAAAAATGAAAGAATGTATTATAAGAAGAATCTAGAATTTAAATTTGTAAAAGATTTTAAGGATTTTGAAGTTCTTCCTGCTGGCAAACCTTTTGCTTTTGATGGTGAAGAGTCACTTATTGCTGGTGAAAATGAATGTATTATTTTTCCCAGACCGAATGTTCCAGCTGGTGGGGAAGTTTGTCTCATAGGATCGTTTATTAAATAAATAAAAAAGCCTTGCGCATGATACGTAAGGCTCGATGCTATTTGTAGTTTGACATCCCTATGCACTACCCAGTAGTTTTTTTAAACCAACTAGCGATCGACCGAGAATAACTCGACCATCTGGATAGCGCGTGAGAATTTCATATCCAAGGTTTTTATACCAAAGAAATGTTTGAGATGATTCGGGCAGTTCTCTGGTTCTTACTATTCCATATAGAAGTCCCTGTTTCTCGAAATCATTGAGGCGTTTACGAACCATTGTTTTCGCGATCTTACGATTGCGGAACTCGGAGAGTACTCCCACTTCATCTTGATATGCAATCAATTGTTCAGTTTCCGAGCGAGAATTAAGGGTAATCCCTAATTTTTTTTCAAGATCAGAGATAGTTATTGGATATCCCCAACAGAAGCCAATCACTTTTTCTCCATCCATAGCGATCCAGCACGAAGTGTTCATAGTAATTTCATGTTCTAAGTCGCTACTTATTTGCTCCTGGGACCAGAATTCTTGTAGATCTGTGCCGCAGTGCTGGAATTTCCAAGATGATAAGAGAATTCCATCTCTGATACCCCAGTATTTATTGCATACAGGACATCTGAGCCATTCGTTCCACGGACTTTCGGCAAACACAGAGCGGTAGCAAGCTACCAGCTGTGCAGTAACTTCATTGCTACTTGTGTCCGGTGAGTAGCGAGTATAAGTAATATCATTCATTTTGTGCGAAGAACTAAATTGTCATTTTATTATAGGTAGACAAACTAAAACCCCCTCCAATCAAGGAGAGGGTTAGCTTCATGTTATTTTTTTAGAAAATAATCAAGACAACCCTCTCCTTACTTGGATAGATTTGTGATGATGGAGCTTGTTGATCATTGATTTATAGCCACCTTGCTTGCCATTGAGCCATTTGGATACACGGGCAACAGTTGTTGAACTAAAACCTGTCTCTTTTTCTATAATAGAGTAAGGGATCTTTTCTGTGAGCATCTCAGCTACTTTTAAACGTTTTGCGAATTCCTCTATCTCACCAGAAGTCATGAGATCACGTAGAAAATGCTTGGCTTCGTTAGGTGTGTCCAATGCCAATATCGCTTGTAGTAAACGCTTATTTTCTTTATTTTCCCAGTTCATGGAGACACTTTAGCAAAGTGCAGTGGTTTAGTCAAGTAAAGTGATATAGATCGATGTATTGTTGTATAATTTTATCAAGAGAATACTGGGTACTTTTTATATATGCATACCATTGACAAAAAATATGTAGCATGATATACATCTAACGGTTAGTCTTTGGTCGCGGTCTTCATAAAACCGCTTTTGTAGACGTTGCTATCGTTGTACCGTTTCCAAAAGCATGGCATTCCCAGCCAAAAAACAAATAAAAAAATGGGAAAAAAAAGGGAGTATGTTATTTGGATTCATTGTAATACTTGTTGGTGCGGGGTTCATTTTTCTCGCATTTAAATATGATGTTCGAAGCAATTTCGGTGGTTTTGGGGCTACTGTTGGTGGTTTAATCTGCTTTTTTGGCCTCGGATGGTCTATTGTTTTATTGTGTCTCTCTATTGCCGGAGTATTCGCGGATAGTTCGGTGTTGGACGACGGGAGTTACTACAAGGTTTTATCGGTGACACAAGACCCCAATGACCCTATGACCCAATATGTTATATATTCCTTGAATAAAGAGAAAGTCAGGGATTTACGACTTAAGACAAAGGGCACAAACAGCATCCCAACTGGGATGGTCAGATGGGATTCGAAGGATGGTATTTTTGTTTCCCTTTCGGCCGAAGTTTCGAAATGAGGAAAGGTAACAAGGTTATTATAGGAGCGAGGTTCAATCCCAAGCTCCAGCCACGCAGAGATGTGTGGTTTTTTTGTTTATATTTGTTTATTAGAAAATAATTTTTACTCTATTCCCAATGCAGTGCATTCTTTTGCCTTTCTTTTAATTCCTTTTTTACTTGAGGATATTTTTTAATTTCTATATCTGTCTCAACTATATTCCTCGCTTCTGTTCGTGCTGCTTCTACCATCTTTAGATTTTGTAGAGCTTCCATTGCTATATCAGAAACACCCCATTGTTTTCCGCCAGAAAGTTCTCCAGCACCACGGAATTTTAGATCATATTCGGCAAGTTCAAAACCATTCTTTGCAGTTTTGAGGGCCTTTAGCCGGTTGACTGTTTTTTGTGAATTTGTTTCAGCAAAGACATAACAATAAGCTTGATCATTTGAACGGATAACACGTCCACGGAGCTGGTGAAGTTGTGCAAGACCAAAGCGTTCTGCGCCTTCGATTATTATGACTGTGGCATTTGGTACATTTACTCCGACTTCGACTACTGATGTGGCGCAGAGAATATGAATTTTTCCAGCTTTGAAGTCAAGCATTATTTTATCTTTTTCTGCTGGTTTCATTTTGCTATGAAGAATTCCAATTTCATATTCTTGAAAC
>CALRCS010000050.1 GCA_943354625.1 Candidatus Nomurabacteria bacterium
CATTCTACGTTCGAGAGAACCGCTGAAACGATGGCAATCATTATGAAAGAATTGGGATATAAGGGTGCACCAAACAGAGATGCTCGGCTTGATAAAAAATGGGACGGAATTTTTCATGACCTTTCCAGAGAAGTCATCGAATTAAAATACCCTGAACAAATCGAATTGAGAAAGCGTGTTGGTTACTACCATTATCGAGCATTTGGTGGACAAAATTGTCCTGACGTTGAAATACAGATACTTAGTTTTATGAGAGATTACCTTTCAAGTTATAGCCAACGTAATATGCTTATTGTTGGCCACGGACGATGGTTTCTTCTTTTTCAAAAATTAATTCACAATTTAAGTGTCGAACAATTCTTGGAAATGAAGAAACACCACGAATGTGAAAATGCCTCTGTAACTATCTACAATGTCGGTGCCCCTGAAAACACTATCCCTGAGAGTACTGTCCCATGGAGAGGAAAAATTAGCGAAGTTCTATCTGAATATGCTTAATGAAGAAACACCGGCTGGGATTAAAAGTCCCAGCTGTTTTTTATTTTAATTCATACTCCCATCCCGGCTTCCATGTTTTAGTCTTTCTCCAATCCTCAGCGAGAGCTTGCGTCCAAGTCTTATTTTTGAGTAAAACATCAAGTGAAAGTTGTGGAGCTTTATGCCCTACTATTGCAACATTTTTCCAATCATAATTCTTTTTTAAAAAATCAAGAAAATCAGCAATTCGAGATTTAACATCTTCATAACTTTCACCTTCTGGAAATTGTTTTTCAATACACTCACTTTCTTGCATCGGTTCTACAATTTCTGAAGACGCACCATTTAACCTTCCATAATTACATTCACGCAGTCTTGTATCTGGAATAATCTGATACATTCCACCCCAAGCTAGTTCGGCAGATTTAACTGCACGCTGGAGATCGGAACAAAAAACCACATCAAATACCTTATCTTTAGTCTGCTCCTTTAGATTAATTGATTGCTTTATCCCAAGTTCTGAAAGCCCTACATCAGACCAACCAGAAGAAATCTCCTTCTCATTATCAGTCGTAGTACCGTGTACAAAATAAGTTATTTTTATTGCCATAAATTTAATTTTTAATTATTTTTTTAATTACAGAATCAACAAAAAGTCTAAAAGCTGGTCTATTTTCCTTTTCATAAATTATCCTCGCCCCCAATAAATGACCTTCAGGACAGCTGAGATCTTTCCTAGATATTGGGACCTTAGGTTCATTTATACGATCAATATACATTCGGCGCAAATTCCCAGGTCCGTCTTTTTGATAAAGGCAAATTGGAGAACCACACTTCTGGCAGTCGATTTTTAGAAGACGGGAGTAGCCACCCCTATTCTTTTTATATCTGTCGTTTTTTAATTTCATTTTAGTCATTTATCTTATGTGCCAAAATATACTACAAAATCTAAAAATTACCAATTAAATCACTATAGGAATTTATTATAAAATCAGACTCTTTAATCCCAAAAAGTTGAAGGTATTGATTACATTGTTTAAGAAGTTTTTCTCTGCCAATATTACCAGTAATATCAATTGCCTCTATTTCCATAAAAGTCCCCAAGCCCTGAACATTATCTAGATGGAATTTAACATTATCAATAAAATATATTTCTCGTCTTTTGTCTACAACTACCAAAACTCCAAGTGACTTCATCAAAAGCTCTTTTAAATTTGAGTGGGGTTCAGACTTATAAAGAATCACATTTGACTGCTTTGGTCCTTCTTTATCCTCTCGCTCATAGAAAATAAGATAATTCTCAATATCTCCCTCTCTAAGTTTCAATCGTCCTTTGTTAATTTTAAAATATGTATCAATCTGATGGTCGGTGCCTTTAAAATCTGCTTTATGCAAATTCAAAATCTTTCTGACCTTATCTTGGTCAGTACATTTTGCTTTAATTTCTATATTAATGTGTCCCATAGTTAGAATCTTTTTGAGGTTAATTTATTTTATCAAATTTTGTTTTAAAAAAGAAACCAGGGGGATTCGGTCACGGATATTTTTAATCTCTCGGCCAAGAATAAGGCTTCTCATAATCTCGTTCTCCAATCTCTAATGCTTTCTTGAAATTCTTAACTATACCTAAATTACCACTTATTTTATCGTCTTCTTGAGATGTTTCTATTGTCCTAACGGCATCTTCAACTCTTTTTATATCATTTTGCAGAAATCCAATTGTTGCTGATACATAAGCATTCCAACACTCTCCACGTTCATCAAATGAATGATTGAAGGCATCAACAACTTCTGGCCAGTGCTCTTGTCCTTTCGAAGCAAGAAGCTGGCCAATGTGAAAATACATAAGTTCCAAGCCAACCATTTTCTCACCCTCTCGTGGATTTATTATCCAATCCCTATTTTTTGCAATATACTCTTGGATAAGGCTAGCCGCTCGGACATACTCTTTAGTAGATCCAAACATTCTCCATCCATTCGGAGATTGATCAAAATCCCACGGGGACATTTGAAACATTGCTTCGTTATTCTCAAAATTTTCTAGGGTCATAAATTATTTTTTAGATTATCTTTGAAACTTTTCATCCACATTTTTCTGCCTTCCGCCACCATTTTCAACTGGTTAATTTTTGTAACCACTTGACTTCCTTCTTTTGTACAGTCTTCGCGTCGTACTCGCTACGCTCGTGCGACATGCTCAGACTTTTCTCATCCCTCACGCAAGTCGCTCAGGCGACTTGCTCGTCTCCTTGTTCGCTTTACTCCGCAAAGCTCACTGGCGGAACCGGAGGGATTCGAACCCTCGAGGCCTTTAAAGGGCCTACATCTTTAGCAAAGATGCTTATTCGACCACTCTAACACGGTTCCATACAAAGCTATTCTTGCACAAAATACTCTTTAAATCAAAAAAACCAATGTGGTATAATGACCATATTACTGATTATTTATGCATCACACTTCCCCCATCACCGACAATGCTCGTCTCATACCTCCCCAAAAGATTGCATTAAAAAAACTTGGTATAGAAACAATACATGATTTGCTTTACCATTTTCCTGCACGCTATGGAGATACGTCTGAAACAGCAAATATAAATTCTCTGAACAAAGGAGATATTGCTGTTGTCTTTGGAAAAATTACTAAATTAAAAACCAGTAAAGGATTCAAAACCAAAATAGCCATGGCTGATGCTTGGGTAGAGGATGAAAGTGGAAAGATACACTGTGTTTGGTTCAATCAACCATATCTTGCAAAGATGACTCCTGAAGGTGCTCTTGTAAGAATTGAAGGAAAAGTTTCAGAAAGAAAAAAGACTTCTGAACTATATTTTTCTAACCCAAAAATAGAAATTGTAAACAAACTACCAACAGGTGTTGGCGATTCCCTTTTCGGAAATGATGGAATGTCCCATACCCTATACCCCGTATATCCAGAGTCGCGTGGTATAACTTCAAACTGGATTTATCATAAGATAATTGAAATTTTCAAGAGTCCTGTTCTAGACGAATTGGCAGATCCCATTCCAAAAGAAATTCTTGAAAAATATAGTTTACCAAGTCTAAAGACAGCCCTGATTTGGATTCATACACCAATGAAAACCAGTGACGCTGCCTCTGCTCGCAAGCGTTTTGCTTTTGAAGAGATATTTTTTATTCAATTAGAAAAACAAATAGCGAAAAAAGAATATCAACAAAATGAAGCTTTTGTTATAGAACCTACAGAAAAAAACTTACAAGAATTTATAAAAAGATTTCCTTTTGAAGCAACTGAAGCTCAACAAAAGTCTATAGCTACTATTATCGATGATTTTAAAAAAGGATATGCTATGTCACGACTACTTGAGGGAGATGTAGGTTCCGGAAAGACTGCTGTGGCCGCAGGAACAACCTATGCAGTAGTTACAACAACTCCAAAAAACTCAAAGTATGGCAATCTCCAAACAGCTTATATGTGCCCTACTGAAATCCTTGCTACACAACATTTTGAATCATTCATAGGATATTTTGCCTATCTAGGAATCCAAGTTGGTCTTATCACAGGAAGCGGTTGCAGGAAGTTCCCTTCAAAACTAAACCCAAAAGGCTGGACTGATATTTCACGTGCACAACTTTTGAAATGGGTTTCAAATGGTGAAATTCCAATACTTATCGGCACGCATGCGCTTATCCAAAAGACAGTAAAATTTAAAAATCTAGCATACGTCATCATCGATGAACAACATAGATTTGGCTTAAAACAAAGAGCCAGCCTTGTGCAAAAGGATATTGTAAGACTAGCGGAGAAAGATGTTAAAGCTGATACTTCGCAGCGAGAACATCTTTCTCCGCGAGTCCCTCACCTCCTTTCAATGACAGCAACACCAATTCCACGCACCCTCGCTTTAACTATATATGGAGATCTAGACCTAACTCTTCTAGATCAAATGCCTCACGGTCGCAAACCAATTATCACGGAAATAATAACTCCTGATAAAAGAAAAGAAGTTTATGAAAAAATCCGTCTAGAACTTCGATCTGGCCGACAAGTCTACGTTATTTGTCCACGCATAAATGAACCAGATCCAGATAAAGAAATGGCTATTTTAGCGAAATCAGTAAAAGAAGAATCAATTAGACTAAAAAAAGATGTATTTCAAGAATATGAAATTGGAATTCTTCATAGCAAGTTGAAACCAAATGAAAAAGATAAAATAATGCTTGATTTCAAAGCTGGAAAAATCCATATTCTCTGCGCCACATCAGTAGTCGAAGTTGGAGTAAATGTCCCAAATGCCACAGTAATAATAATCGAAGGTGCGGAACGCTTTGGACTTGCGCAACTTCACCAACTCCGTGGTCGTGTTATCCGTTCAAATGATCAAGCTTATTGTTATGTCTTTGCTGAAACCAATTCACAAAAAACAGTAAATCGTCTCAATGCACTAAAGACTGCAAAAAATGGTTTTGAACTTGCCGAATATGATCTAAAATTCCGTGGTGCTGGAGAACTCTCTGGAGGAAAACAATGGGGGGTTTCGGATATTGCTATGGAAGCATTACAAAATATAAAAATGGTAGAAGCAGCACGAACAGAGGCAAAGAATATAGTTGAGACTGATATAGAAATTAAAAAATATCCACAAGTAAAAAAGGAATTAAAAGAAAGGCAAAAGAATGCACTGCATTGGGAATAGAGTAAAAATTATTTTCTAATAAA
>CALRCS010000051.1 GCA_943354625.1 Candidatus Nomurabacteria bacterium
AAACCGAGTGATCTTCTTAAAACTGATATTTTAGCTAAAGTTTTTCTTGGAAATCTGGAATGATTCGTCTGTGTCTTTTATTTCAAAGCCTCTAGACTCAATTTCGATCCTCAAAGCATCAGATTTTTCCCATTCTTTATTTTTCCTAGCCTCCTCTCGAATTTCTGCTAGAGCTCTGATTTCTTGTGGTATTTCTTCCTTCATATCCATAACAGCTTTTAAGCCAAAGCCAAAGACCTTATCGAAATCTAACATCAAAGCAATCTTTTCTTTTGCCTCTACAGAATGGTCCTTTATAAGTTCCCATGTTAAAGCTAGAGCTTCAGGCATATTGAAGTCATCATTTATTTTCTTTAGAAATTCTTCTTTATAATTCCTACTAGATGAATGGACATGCTCGTTAGTTACTTCACCAAACCTTACAAAAGCTTCTATTAGTCGTATAAATGCAGTCTGAGCCCCTTTAACCGCCTCTATTGTGAAGTTTACCTGAGAACGATAGTGAGACGTCATAAGCCAGTATCTAAAGGCTAAAGGGGAAATCCCAGCGTCTTCTATATCTGATAGTTTTAAGAAATTTCCTTTTGACTTTGCCATTTTATCATCATTTACATTCATGAATGCGCAATGCACCCAATAATTTACAAAGTGTTCTTCTGTAGCTGATTCAGACTGGGCAATTTCATTTGTATGGTGAGGAAAAATCAAATCAGTACCACCAGTGTGAATGTCTATTGTTGGTCCGAGTGCCCATGTAGACATAGCTGAACATTCTATATGCCAGCCAGGGCGTCCTTTTCCAAATGGTGCTTCGTAAAAAACTTCTCCATCAGATTCTGAATAAAATTTCCAGAGTGCAAAGTCTCGAGGATTTTCTTTTTCATATTCGTCATTGGAAATTCTTTCTTTTAAAGTTGTTGTATCAGTGGCATCAATTTTTAATTTTGCCAATTTACCATAATCTTTAAAAAGTCCAATACTAAAATAAATACCGTCTTTTGTTTGATATGCAATTCCTTTTTCAAGTAAAATAGAAATCATCTCAATCATTTCTTTTATATGATCAGTTGCACGTAAGACTCTATTTGGAGTTAAAATATTTAATGAATGTAAATCTGCGATAAAAAGAGTTTCATAGTGGCGAGTCAACTCCTCTAGACTAATTTTCTTTTCCTGGCTTTTTTGAATAGTTTTGTCATCTATATCTGTAATATTCATTACATGTTTTACGAAATATCCATTATATTCAAAAATTCTTCGTATCAAATCATTTGAAACATACGTGCGGAGATTTCCTATGTGAGCAGTATCATAAACAGTAGGTCCACAACTATATATCCCAACTTTATTTTCTTCTAAAGGTTTAAATCCTTCTTTTTGACCACTGAGTGTATTGTGTATTTGTATTAACATATGTTGTAGTATAGCTTTCATATTGTATGAAATCAAATTCTTTGAGATAATGCAAAGACTAATTAATTATATATGAATAAAGAAAATATTCCCAAGATATCCTATTCTGTCGTGGCGCTCATAGTAGCAGTGGTTATTTTTTTTATAGGTAGTGCTTATGGGGAAGAGAAAGGTAAAAGTAAGGCTTTAATAAGTATTGCACCAGAGGGAGTACATATTACAAATGAACAATTAAAACCTTTTTGGAAAGTATGGACCACATTGAGTGATAAATACGTAGAAGCAACCACAACGGATACCCAAAAGAGGATTTGGAGTTCTATCGAGGGTCTAGCTAGTTCTCAAGGGGATCCATATACAGTATTTTTTCCACCAGAAGAAAACAAAGCTTTCAAGGGTGATATTGCCGGAAATTTTGAGGGAGTTGGTATGGAGATTGCCATAAAAGATAAGATTTTGACTGTAGTTTCTCCATTGAAGAACAGCCCAGCAGAAAAAGCAGGGGTTAAGGCTGGGGATAAAATAATAAAAATTGATGATAAAATCACAGCTGATTTACCAGTTGATCAAGCCGTAAAGCTTATAAGGGGTGCGAGGGGTACTATAGTAAAGATTGTTTTTATTCGTGAAGGAGCAAAAGTTCCACTTGAAAAATCTATAACTAGAGATGTTATTGATATACCTACATTAGAGACAGAAGTAAAAAAGGTAGAAACAAAAGCAACAACAAAGGGATCTAAAACAGTAGTATCAACATCAACAGAAGATAAGCTCGTTGAATCAAAGTCAGATATCTTTATAATAAAATTATACAGTTTTACAAGCCAATCCCCAGATCTTTTTAGAAATGCTTTGAGAACCTTCCTACAGTCTGGCAAAAACAAACTCATCATTGACCTTCGTGGAAATCCTGGTGGATATTTGGATGCGGCATGGGATATTGCAAGTTGGTTTTTACCAGCAGGGAAGACTATAGTGACAGAAGACTTTGGAGGAAAGGGAGAAAATAGAGTATTGTACAGTAAGGGTTATGATGTTCTAAATAAAACATTCGGAAGTAATTATAAAGTCATTATTTTGGTGAATAATGGTTCAGCTTCTGCTGCAGAGATTCTAGCTGGAGCTTTGCAGGAGCAGGGAGTAGCAAAGCTTGTTGGTGTAAAGACTTTTGGTAAAGGATCAGTTCAGGAATTAGTAGAGATTACTCCTGAGACATCATTAAAGGTAACCATAGCAAGATGGCTAACACCTGCAGGACACAATCTCTCCCATGATGGTCTCAATCCAGACTATGAAGTAAAGATCACTGAGAAGGATATAGAAAACAAAATTGACCCTCAGATGAATAAAGCAGTTGAAATTTTAAGTAAATAAGTTTAATATACCAATATGAAAATAATATTATTGAAAGATGTTCCGAAAGTAGGAAAGAAGTACGATATAAAAAATATTAGTGATGGATACGCACAAAACCTCTTGATTCCAAAAGGTTTGGCTGTTATAGCGACTAGTGAGGTTCTAAAGCGTATTGAACTAGAGAAAGCTCATGATCAAGGTGAAAAGTTGATGCATCAAGAGTTACTTTTGAAAAATCTAAATGATCTAGACGGACTTACTATAACTATGGTTGAAAAAGCAAATGAAAGAGGTCATTTATTTGCAAGTGTTCATATACCAGAAATCATCTCTGCTATAGAAAAACAGACAAGATTACAGATTGACGCAAAGCATTTTGTTTTAGACAAACACATTAAAGAGATAGGAATTCACATAATAGAAATAAAAACAGAATTAAAAAGTATAAAGTTTAACTTAGATATAAAAGCCAAGTAGCAGAAAAAAGAAAAAGCTGTGTTCGGAACACAGCTTTTTCTTTTTTCTTACTACACTACACTCACGATTTTCTTTCTTTTGATTGTCTCATCAAAATGAGTCTTTCTCTTTGTTCCAAATTTAATTTTCCCATCCTTTAATGCAAATAGGGTATGATCCTTACCAATACCAATGTTTTTCCCTGGTATCACATCCGTACCTCTCTGTCGCACGATAATAGACCCAATAGTGACTGATTCACCGTGATTTACCTTTATTCCAAGGTATTTTGGATTCGAATCTCTTCCGTTTGCTGACGATCCTCCTGATTTTTTGGTTGCCATAGTGGGAACAGTATATACCATACTAGGCTTGTAATGCAAGCTCTAATGGGGTATTTTATCTATTGACAAAATTAGGTAATAATGCTAGTATATTAGCAATAGCGAGTGTATTGAGTCATATCAATTATTACTCGCTTTTTAAATTTATGATTGAACTTACTACAGGCATCGTGTTTCTTATGTCATCAATGTACGGGGCTGGTAGTCTACCCGCTGATGCTGTAAATGTTCAAACATTAACAGCTAGTTCGACGGGGAATAATACCATCATTATCGTTTCAAACGATAGAGAATCTCTTGAAAAGTACTTAAAAGAAAATTTTGCTGATACACCTATTCTTGTAGAAATAGCAAGATGTGAATCAGAATTTAGACAGTTTGATAAAAATGGAAAGGTAGTTCGTGGTAGAGTTGATAGTGCAGATGTGGGAATCATGCAGATCAATGAGAGATACCATCTAGAGATTGCAGAAAAACTTGGGTATGATATTCATACAATAGAAGGGAATACAGCTTATGCCAAGTATCTATATGATAAGTCTGGATCAAAACCATGGAATGCTTCAAAACCTTGTTGGGGTAAAGCGGTGGTGGCGATGAAGTAAAATAATAGAAAAAAAGCCCTGCGGAACACATTGTCTCGCGGGGCTTTTAGCGTTGTTTTGTCTTATGCAGCCCTCTGAACTGCAACCTGGAATGAAGGAATTTCTCCTTCCAGAAGCTGAATGTATCCTTTAGCTTCAGCGATTTTTGCTACTATTACTTCTTGAGGAAATGTTTGCCGTGTCCATTCCGTTCGGAATTTGATACCATTAATGAAGGGTTCTTGTAGTTTAAATACTTCTATGGGTTTCTTATTCCACTCGCTAGCAAGTCCAAAAATCACTTGTTGTACCCAGGCAACATTGAATGATTGGCTCATATCCGCATCTCGAATGATTTGCTCATAGAGATTCAGTTTTTCGTCAGCAATTACATAGGGGAATTCAGTAACCCTCATCATATGACTAATTTCCTCTAACCACGGCTTGTCTTCAGGAAGGATGCATCTTTCAAGGGCACGAATAGCTCGCGTAATATTTAGATCATCATCTCCTAGACGGCCACTATGGTCAAAGTCATGGAACATTGCTGCCAGTAAGAGATTTCTAATCCTACGAGGAGTCAGACTAGACCCATGTTTGATATAAAACTTGCATGCTTCATAGCATAACCAGAAAACATGGAACATGTGTCTGAAGTTATGGTAAGGATAGTTTAGGTTTCGAGCACTTACGAAAATTACTCGAATTTAGGTTGATGTGTTAAATAATTTTTACCTGAGTTTAACCCGTATAGTCTTTAATGTTATTCGATATTTGTGTGATAAAAATCGGTGGGGCGGACGCCGTCTACATCATTACTCCTCAAAGATATATGGGTACGAGTTGTAAGTTTGAACTTGGGTATGCAATAGCTAAAGAGAAGCCAATATATTTTTCTGAACCGACTAATGATATAGGTTTAGATTGTTATGTCACGAAGTTTATATCAACTGATAGTTTAGAATTATTTTGTAATTAAGAT
>CALRCS010000052.1 GCA_943354625.1 Candidatus Nomurabacteria bacterium
AAAATTTGACATACCACCTCCTATCCCGTATCATTTTTTTAGATAAATGCAAAAACCAACAAAGGATATTGAAAATGAAAAAGGTCAATGGACTAGATCCTGAGAGTGTGGACTCCGTCGCTTTCCTTTATCGCAGAGGTACGGATGCAGGTCTGGCAATGTATGTCAGGCAAGCATTGAATACAAAACTTCTTACACCAAAAGAGGAACAGTCTTTAGCTAAGAGAATCAAAAATGGTGATGACTCGGCTCGTGAAGAGATGATTTCGGCGAATCTACGATTGGTGGTAAAAATAGCGAGGGGCTACGAAAACTACGGTTTACCGCTACTTGATCTTATCAGTGAAGGGAATATCGGTCTGACACGGTGTACCGAAAGGTATGATTATAAAAAAGGTGCAAAGTTCTCAAGTTATGCTTCATTTTTTATAAAACATAGAATCAAGAGGGCACTTAGTAACCAATCAAAAGGGATTCGTATTCCGACCTATGTAGGCAATACACTATCTGTGATTAGAAAGTGTATAGGGCGTTTAAGTGTAAAAAATGGTTATGAGCCGACAGATTTAGAAATCGCCTTAGATTTGGGTATGAGTGTTGAGTATGTCAGAAAATATCAGAAGTTTCGATACCCTACAGTCTCACTGGATAGTCCTGTGGGTGATGGAAATTGCACACTTGGTGAATTCATATCTGATGAGAAAGTTGTTACACCTTATGAAGAAATAATGAATAGTGATCGTCGTGCCACCATAATGCGTGAAGTAGTCGGGAAGCTTTCTGGCCGAAACCTGCGTATCATCCAGTTACGTTATGGTCTTAATGGTGAGAAACCTAAAACTCTCGATCAAATAAGTAAGGTCTATAGAGTTAGTCGAGAGAGAATACGCCAGGTTGTTGATGAAATATTGAAAAAATACAGAAGAAAGATTCTTGGAAATCGCAGACATCCCTTGTTTGTGTATTACAACTCCTGAAATTGTTTTGCAGTAAAACATCATTCCTTCGGGTATGGTGTTTTTTTATGTTATTCTTTATGTATGCAAAGTATACAATTATTTTTAAAAAGATATAAAGTTAAATCTCTGATAATTACTTTAATTATTTTATTAACTTCTAGTGCTACATACGTTTCTAGTACTTCACATTCTTCATCAAAAAAGTATATTCCCAAATTTGATCCAGAAAAACAATATGAAGTCGTAAAAGTTGTAGATGGCGACACTTTTGATATAAAAATAGATAATAAAATAGTAAAAGTACGCATGTTAGGTATCGATACTCCAGAAACTGTAGATCCTAGAAAAATTGTGCAATGCTTTGGTAAAGAGGCCTCAAATAAGACAAAGGAACTCCTTCTAAAACATTCAGTAAAACTACAGTCCGATCCTACACAAGGTTCAGCTGATAAATACGGTAGACTTCTCGCTTATGTTTATAGTAGTGAGGGTATTTTCATCAATCAATACCTTGTTGAAAATGGGTATGCCCATGAATATACTTACAATATTCCTTATGAAAAACAAAAAGAGTTTAAGGATTTTGAAAAAAAGGCAAGAGAAAATAAAGTGGGGCTATGGGGATCACTTTGCTCTTAAAAATAAATAAATATCTTCTAGTGCTTTTAGGGCATCTCCAGCAGCAATATTATTTTGATGATACAGACCATCTGTACAATCCCCGGCAGCCCATATTCCATTTTCTGATGCACGTTGATTCCTAGGGTCTACGATGATCTGATTGTATTGAGTTAATTTTACTAAATCTTTTACAAAATATGTTGTAGGATTTGAGCCTATTTCAACAAATATGCCTGAAACCGGAAGTTCTATGTCTTTTCCAGTTTTATTATCGGTATATACGAAAGCATTTACAAATTTATTACCTTTGATTTCTTTTGATATTGCATTTGTTATTATTTTGAAATGAGGGTTTATTGATACAGCATCTACTGTAACGGGGTCTGCTCTAAAATTATCCGTCCTATTTATAAGAGTCACACTTTTACAATATGCTAAAAGTTGAGATGCACTTTCAAATGCTGCATTTCCACCACCAACGACAATCACATCCTGTCCAGAAAATAGAGGTCCATCACATGATGCACAATATGTAAGCCCTTTATGCTCAAAAGTATCAGCGCCGATTGCCTCTAGTTTTTTCCTAAAGCTACCCGCAGCAATTAGAACTGTCTTTGATTCGTAGGAACCTTTATTTGTAATTATTTTAAATCCACCCGGGATCTTTTCTATCTTTTCTACGCCTTCACCAACATGAATATCTACAAAGTCTCTTGAATATGCCCGCAGATGGGCTTCTAGGTTTTTTGCGAAATCAGCGCCAGAGATTTTTATTGTACCTATCCAGTTTTCTATTCCTTCTGAAACTGTACTCTGACTATTCCAATCTTTTGTTATAAAAAGAGTTTTTAATTCCTTTCGCGCAGCATAAACACCAGCAGAAACACCAGCAGGGCCACCACCAACTATTGTAAGGTCATATTTCATAGAAAATAGTATAACACAGGCTTAAGAATTTAAGCTATTTTAGTTTAGATCTTCGCAAGAAAGCAGGTACTGCTCCCCAATCATCGTCATCATTTTGTACTTCATTTTTTAGATCTTTTTTCTCTTCAAATTTTTCTACTGTCTTTGGACTTGGTTGTGTAATAGTTGGAGATGAACCAAACATACGACTTCTCATTGTACTTGGTTCTTCCTTGGGTCGTATTTCTGGAGCAGTGAACCCGGATGATTTTACTATTTCTTCTTTATTACCGGCTACATTTTCAGGAAAACCAGCAGCAATAACCGTAACTTTTACTTCACCTTTCTTTAGTTTATCATCTCGTACAGTACCAAAAATAACTTTTGCATTTGGATCTACGGATTCTGTAATGACTTTTGCTGCGTCTTGGATTTCAAACATTGTTAGATCTTCACCACCAGCAATTGAGAATAGTACACCTCGTGCACCATTTATAGAAACATCAAGAAGTGGAGAGTTGATGGCTAGTTTTGCAGCTTCAACTGCACGATTTTCACCGATTGCAGAACCTATACCCATAAGCGCTGAACCAGCACTTTCCATAACTGTTCTTATATCTGCGAAGTCAATGTTAATGAGTCCTGGTGTTGTAATGAGATCAGAAATACCTTCTACTGCATGGCGGAGGATTTCATCGCAGATAGAAAAAGCGTTCTTAACAGTAGTGTTCTTGTCTATGGTTGAGAGGAGGCGATCGTTTGGAATTACGATAATAGCATCCACTTCTTTTCGAAGTTCCTCAAGTCCTGACTCAGCAATCTTTGATCTAGTTTGACCTTCAAAAAAGAAGGGTTTGGTAACTACAGCCACCGTTAGAGCGCCCAATTCCTTTGCTGTACGGGCTACAATTGGGCTAGCACCACTTCCAGTACCTCCACCGAGTCCACATGCTACAAAGACCATATCTGCGCCTTTGAGGGCCTCTTGTACCTCTTCTTTAGTCTCCTCAATGGCTCTTTTTCCCATTTCAGGATTCATACCAGTTCCTAACCCTCTGGTTAGGCTTTTACCAATATGAATTCTCTTTTTTGCAAGTGAATGATGTAAGTCTTGAGCATCAGTATTTATGGAAATAAAATCAACACCCTTAACTTTTGAGTTAATCATGTGATTTACTGCGTTTTTTCCTGACCCTCCAACTCCTATGACTTTGATTCGGGCGAAAGCTTCGATTTCAGGGGTAATATTCGGCATATTGCAATCTTATCAAATGGTTTAGATAAGTCAAAACATCTTAATGACATCTTATGGTAAAAACTGTTTCAACCAGGCCACTACGGTTTTCTTTGAATGTGCAAAGATACGTGAGCTTGTATCAATAGGCATGTCTTGATCAGCATGCATACCGAGAATACATAAGCCATAAGCAACTGCCCAAGATGAATCTTTTAGTCCAGATTTTTCTGAAATACCAAGGTTTAGAATGCCAATACGAGAAGGGAGGCGAAGGGAAGTCTTTGCCATCTCTTCTATTCCTGAAAGGCCAGATCCACCTCCTGTTAAGATAATTCCAGCTGGAAGCAGTCCATTCCTTCCAATCTTTTTTAAATGAGCTTCAATTAGTTCAAAAATATCAGAAAGTCTTGCAAATATTATCTCTTCAAGTTTTTTTCTTGGATATGAACTACCTGTAATAGCGCCTATTTTAATTTGTTCTGCTTCCTCAAGGGGAACTTTTAGTCCAAGAGCAATGTCATTTGTTATATCAGTAGAACCTATTGGAAAAACCTCAAGTGATACAGGTATGTTATTTTCAAAAACAGCCAAAGAAACAGTTTCAGCTCCGATATTTACAAGTACACAACCCGCTATCTTTTGTGATTTTGTAAGTGTTACTAAGCTAGCTGCAATAGGTGATGCCATAACATCTTGTACACTAATTCCAGCATCTTCGACTGCTTCTATAATGTCATTTAGGTGTTGTTCTAGACTTGTAATGTAGAGAGTCTTTATTTCAAATTTACTACCATGCATTCCTTCTGGTTTTCCCAATACAACTTTCCCATCGATTTTATATTGAACTGGAATACTATGAATTATTTTTTTATTTAAAGAAATACTAGATGGGATATCTTTTTCACATTGATCTTGAACCTTTTTAATATCTAAAGCTGTTATTTCAGAATCAGCACGCGAGATGATTATTGAGCTAGTAGAAGTAATACTTCCAAGACCAATACCACCAATAGAAAGATATGCTTTTTTGACTTTTGCTTCAGCCTTTTTTTCTGCTTGCGCAACGGCCTGGCGAATACTCGATACAACATCAGCAATATTTAATACATAGCCATGTCTCAAACCTCTAGTTTCTACAAGACCTACACCTAATATTTTTGGTTGATTATTCTT
>CALRCS010000053.1 GCA_943354625.1 Candidatus Nomurabacteria bacterium
GATAGTAACTGCAATATCTTCAAGTATTTCTTTCTTTTTATCCCCATATCCTGGAGCTTTTATTGCAAGGACGTTAAAAGTACCACGAAGTCTGTTCACAATAAAAGTTGATAGAGCTTCCCCATCAACATCTTCAGCAATAATAACTAAATCTTTTTTCCCAGATTGGGCTAATTTTTCTAATAAAGGCAAAACCTCTTTTATGGATGAAATCTTCTTATCTGTAACTAGAATTGCGGGGTCACTATATTCAGCTTCCATCCTTTCTGAATTTGTAACCATATAAGGTGAGATATATCCCTTATCAAAAGAGATTCCTTCTGTAACTTCAGATTCGAGTAGAATAGTTTGTGATTCTTCTACCGTTACCACACCGTCTTTTCCAACCTTTTTTATTGTATCCGCAATAATAGTTCCGAGCTCTAGAGATTCTGCTGAAATATTTGCAACCTGTCTAATCTCTTCATCTGTCTTAATAGGTTTAGATATTGATCTTAGGGCAGTTATAACATCCTTCCCAGCTGCCTCAATACCAAACCTTATACCCATAGCATTTACACCCATTGTTGTATGTTTCATTCCTTCAGCAATTATTGCTTGCATTAGAACAACAGAAGTAGTAGTTCCATCTCCTGCTATGTCATTGGTCTTTGTTGCAACCTCTTTTATTATCTCTGCACCCATATTTTCAAATCTATCTTTCAAAGAAATTTCCTTTGCAATAGAGACTCCGTCATTTGTAATTGTTGGTGCTCCATAGCTTTTGTCCAAAACAACATTTCTTCCTCTAGGACCTAGAGTAATCTTTACAGCATCAGCAACAGCGTCTACTCCCTTTTTTAGAGATTTCCTTGCATCCTCATTGTATAAAATTTTTTTAGACATTTTTATTTAATAATAGCCAATAATTCACTTTCTTTTACAATATAAAATTCTTCACCGTTTATTGAAACCTTATCCCCCCACTGGAAGAGAACATCATCATGAACTTTAACTGAAATCGGAATCAATTGTCCATGCTCATAATGACCTGTTCCCACAGCTACAACTTCACCTCTCTTACTACCTTTATCGTCATTTACTGTGATGGGAATGATGATACCTGAAGCAGTCTTTTTTTCTTTACTATTTAAATCCTCTCTAATTAAAATTCTCTCACCAAGTGGGACGATGTTTGAAATATTATTTTTTATTTCATTTGCTTTTATCTTTTTCATTTTGTTATCGTATACCAACTAGATATCAAGTGCAATATTGCAAAATATTTCTGATATGCTATAGTTCTTGAAATGAAGACGATCGCCTCTATACTTCCGTACATACAAATTGTACTTGCTGTAATACTTGTAACAGCAATACTTCTTCAAAGAACCGGCTCACAAATCGGCGGTGCTTTTGGCGGTGGTGATAACTTCAGTTCAGCTTTTCACACAAGACGAGGTTTTGAAAAGACACTCTTCATAATAACGATCGTAGTTGCAATATTATTTGCTGCTTCCACACTTTTTAGTCTTACTTTACCTTAGTCTACTTTGAATTTATACAATTAATCTCATAAAAACATGAAAGAATTTCGCTTGAAAGGAAGTGACAGATTTCTTAAAATAATTTACTCTTTTTCTGCTACAGAAAAAGTTATTTTTGGAATTTTACTTATAGTCGCTATTCTTACTAGTATTATTATGGCTTATAGAGTAAATTCTATGTTTCTAGTACCCATACCTTCATACGGCGGTTCATTCTCTGAGGGCATGATAGGACTACCGAGATCTATAAATTCAGTTTTAGCATTTACAGATACCGATAAAGGTCTATCTACTCTTATCTATTCTGGATTAATGAAATATCAGAATGGTGAATTGATACCAGATTTGGCTGAAAGCTACAAAGTATCTGATGATGGTCTCGTTTATACTTTTAGATTAAAAGCAAATCTACAATTTCATGACGGGGAATCACTTACAGCTGACGATGTCGAATTTACAATTCAAAAAATTCAAGATGGTGAAATAAAAAGTCCATACCGAGTAGATTGGGCAAGTATAGGTATAAAAAAGATAAGTGCTTCAGAAATCCAATTCATATTAAAGCAACCTTATTCACCATTTCTTGCAAATACAACCGTAGGAATCATGCCGAAGCATATTTGGAAAAATCTTAGTGCCGACCAATTCTTATTCAGTGAAAAAAATCATGAAGCTATAGGTTCTGGTCCATACAAGATAGACAGTATAGAAAAGGATAGTACGGGTAACCCAGCTTCTTATTCCCTTTCTGCTTTTTCTAAATATCATTTTGGTAGACCTTACATTTCTAATATAAAAATATATTTTTACCAAAATAAGGATGGTATGATTAATGCATACAAATCAAATTTAATAGAAAACCTCGCAGACATTTCACCACAAAACACTTATCAAATCTCAACAACGACAAATAGAAGTACAATAATCCACAACCCTCTACCTAGAATCTTCGCTATATTTTTAAATCAAAATAATTCACCTGTATTGGCAAATAAAGAGATAAGACGGGCACTAAACATGGCTGTTGATAAGGATAAGATTATTAAAGAGGTGCTTTATGGTTATGGAGTAAGATTAGACAGCCCACTTCCAATAAATTCAAATAGTACAACATCCACATCAAGCTCATTGGAAAAATCCGATAAAGATGGTGCAAAAAGTTTACTTACAAAATCCGGATGGACAATAAATGAAAGAGGAATTTTAGAGAAAAAAATAGGTGCCACAAAACAAACCCTCGAACTATCCATCGTAACAGCTGATTCTCCAGAATTAAAAATGGTAGCAGAAATAATAAAAAAAGATTGGGAGGATTTAGGTGCGAAGGTTACTATAAAAGTCTATGAGTATGGGGATTTGTCACAAAATATTATTAAGACAAGAAAATATGATGCATTATTGTTTGGTGAGATTATAAATAAAGATTTGGATTTGTATGCATTCTGGCACTCATCACAGCGCAATTCCCCAGGACTAAATCTAGCAATGTACGTAAATAGTAAAATCGATAAACTATTAGAGGATTCAAGAATCACACCAGATAAAATACAGAGGGATAATATTTATGAATCTTTACAGAAAATAATAAAAGATGATATGCCAGCAATATTCCTTTATTCCCCAGACTATATATATATTATGTCTAATAAAATAAATGGTTATAACATAAAATCAATTACGAGCCACTCAGAAAGATTCTATGGAATAGAGAAATGGTACATCACAACGGATCAGGTTTGGAAAATATTCATAAATAAAAAATAATTAATTAAAAAAATAAATGGAAAATCAAAAAATAAATACAACAAGTAGCACAGCCCCGAGAGATGCTAGACGGACACCTCAACGATCACACGGTATGCGACCTTCTCGTCCACCAGATGCTACACAGACTCATAAAAAAGTTGAAGACACAGTTCCACAACTCAATCCTAATTCTATTAGGATTATTCCACTTGGAGGAGTAGAGGAGATTGGAAAAAACATGACAATGATTGAATATGGTAATGACATAATAGTTATCGATATTGGTTTTCAATTCAAAGATGAAAATACACCGGGCATAGACTATATTCTTCCAAATACAAAGTATCTTGAAGAAAGAAAGGATCGTATTCGTGCTGTGATCATCACTCACGGCCACCTTGACCATATTGGAGGTATTCCTTATGTTATGCCACGTATTGGTAATCCACCTCTTTATACTCGTATGCTTACTTCCGTCCTTATAAAGAAGCGTCAGGAAGAATTTACTCATGTCCCAGCTCTTGATATTAAGATAGTAGAAAAAGACGAAACTATTACACTTGGTGCCTTAAAAGTGAAGTTTTTTGCTGTTACCCACACTATTCCAGATGCTATGGGAGTTGTTATACAAACACCTCATGGCTCTATTGTACATACAGGTGACCTAAAGCTCGACCATGTTGATGGAGTTCCTACTGATACAGAGGTGGCAGAATACGATCGTGTTTTTAAAAATGAAAAAGTTCTTTTGCTCATGGCAGATTCTACAAACGTAGAGAACCCAGGATTCTCAATGCCAGAAAAAACAGTTCATAAAAACATTGAAGAAATAATTAAAAATACAAAAGGTCGTCTTATAATCGCAACTTTCGCTTCCCTTTTAGAAAGAATGTTAAAAATAATAGATTATTCTGAAAAATACGGTAAGAAAGTTGTCGTAGAAGGACGAAGTATGAAGACAAACATTGAGATTTGTATAAACCTTGGACTTCTTAAACCCAAAAAAGATACGCTGATCACAGTAGAACAAATAGATAACTACCCTCCCGAAAGAATTGTTGTCCTAGCTACAGGTGCTCAAGGAGATGAATTCGCAGCTATGATGAGAATGTCAAATAAGACTCATAAATATATTAAAATAAATAAGCGTGACACTATCCTTCTTTCATCATCTATTGTCCCTGGAAATGAAAGAGCTGTTCAAAAACTAAAAGATAATCTTTCTCGACAAGGTGCAAATATTATTCACTACAGAATCGCTGATGTGCACTCTTCAGGACATGCAAACCATGATGAGACTGCCTGGATTCATAAAAAAATCAATCCAAAATTCTTTATGCCAGTTCACGGTTATCACTATATGCTTCGCGTACACGGAGAAATCGCAAAAGAAACAAATGGTTTAACCGATGATCATATCATTATCCCAGACAATGGTTCTATAGTTGAAATTCAGGAAAGTGGA
>CALRCS010000054.1 GCA_943354625.1 Candidatus Nomurabacteria bacterium
TCTAATTTCTCTTTCTTTTGGATCAATACCACCATAGAGCATAGGTAATGTAACATTTCGTAAAACCGTAGTTCTTGGTAAAAGGTTAAATGATTGAAAAACGAAACCAATTTTTTCTCTTCTGATATCAGCGAGTTCATCATCTGATAGTTTTGATGCATCTTTTTTATCAAGAAAATATTTACCTGTAGTTGTGGTGTCGAGAGCACCCAATATATGCATGAGAGTTGATTTGCCACAGCCTGAGGGTCCCATTATTGCCACAAATTCTCCATCTTCAATTTCAAAACTAAGCCCTCTTAATGCTTGAAAGCTAGACTCTCCACTATCATATGTTTTTGTAATATTTTGGACTTTTATCATATTAATTTCTTGTTCCTCCTGTCCTTGTTCCGCCAGTTGCTCCACCAGCATTACCGCCAACTCTTGTTCCTGAGCCAAAGAGACTAGGGGCCGCAGTTGTTGCAGTCGTTGTAGGTGCAATAGTTCTTACAACTACCTGATCACCTTCATTTATTCCTGAAATGATTTCTGTTAATGAATCATTAGAGACTCCGACCTCAACTCTTTTCTGAATTGGGGGAGTGGCGGATGGTGTTCCAACTCCACCTTTTGTAATAACCAATGGTGCAGTGAACATCTCAACATAACTAAATTTTCCTTGAGTCTTTATTGCGCTATTTGGTATAACTAGAACATCTTCTTTTGTATCGGTAATTATAGATGACGTGACACTCATTCCTGATTTGATTCTTTCATCTTGTGTATCAAGAGCAATTTCAACATTGTAATTTACTACGCCCTGAGTTACAGTTCCAACCAAGTCAACAGTAATAACTGTTCCATCAATAGTTAATCCCTCAATAGCATCAAATGTTAACTTTGCTTTTTGGCCAACTGAAACTTTTCCAACATCAATTTCATTCAATGTGATAGTAGAAATCTTTTGTGATGAGACAAGTGTGCCAATTATTGCTCCTGAACTTATGGTATCAGTAGGTTTTACTGAGAGTCTCGCCAGGATTCCATCAAAAGGTGCACGAATAAAATAATCTTCATACGAATATTCCTTTTGTTGCAAATCAAGTTTTTGTGAAGCTATATCAAGAGAATCTGGACCACTTTTTAATTTTGCAAGATCAATTGTCTTTTGTTGAATATCTTGATTGGCAGTTACTATTGATGATTTGGCTGAAAGTAGATTTGCGAGATCAGAGTTTATGGTACTAGTCCAAGAAGAAAGGCTATTTGTCTCGGTTGTACCACTACCATCGTTTCTCTGATTTCGAACATAATCAAGTGTATTTTGAGTATTTTTTACAACATTTGAAATATCTTTTACTAATAAATACGTTGATGAAAGGAAAGATTCTATACTAGAAGCTGTACTTGAGCGAGAGAGGTTTTTATATTCCACAAGAAGGGTTGTATAACTCATCTTTGCTTTATCTAGACTAATACCTGCTTTACTCTGATAATCCATGGCAGTCTGTGATACTTGCCTTGCTTTTTCATAGTTTAGATATCCATTTTGACTATAAAGAATCGTATCGAGACCACTCATAACACTCGGTAAATCAGAAAATGTACTTGATATGGTATTGAAACTATCCTCATATGACTTTTTATTTGCCAATACGGCATCGTTTAAACTATTTTCAGCTTGAAGCATTGTAGAAGCGTCCGCTGGTTTTGTAAGTTTTGCATATGCGATTTTTGCATTTTCCAAAGTGATGGCAATATCTCGAGTATCGACTTGTGCAATAAGTGTACCTTTTTTAATTTCAGTACCATTTGCTTTAGTATTTAGGAATACTAGATTTCCAGATGCTTTTGACTTTAGATCAATCTGGCTAGACGCTGAAATCTGGCCTGTACCAGTGACGGTTGATATAATATTTCCTTTTTTTATATTTGAAACGATATAACTAGATTTCCCGGCTGTAGCAGTAAGCTTTTTGTAAGAATAATAACCTATACCTAAAATAACTAATATAATAAATAGACTTAATATTCTTCGTGTATTGATAAAATGTTTAATTTTTTTCATATTATTTATTTGGTGAAGGGATAATTCTTATAAACTTTGCTACTATCTGTCCGTCGTCATTTGGTGAGCCTAGGACAGTGATGTATTGATCAATTGTTAATTTATTTGCAGACAATACATCTCTTGTCATCCTTATATTTGTATCGTCATCTATTAAGATGGTCTTTTCAATATTATCAGAACCAAGCATCGTCAAGATAGGTAAGTCTATTTTTACTATTTTACCCACTGCACCATGCCCACCTCTGAATTCACTTCTATAAATGAAACCAGCTTTGTGAAAACCAACAAATATGCCGGCTTGAAAGACAAGAGATAGTATTCCAAGAAAAATGACTGTAAATATTATTACTTTTATTGTTTTTGAACCTGAGATTTTTTGTGATAACTTTTTTATGTCTAGAATCATATATTTAATTTATTCATTGTTAAGTTGACTTGAAGATTCTTGATTGACCAGATAAATAATCCGGCAATAAAAAGTGTAATTCCAAATTCCATAAATGGAAATGACTCTGCGATAGATAAAATGAGTTCTTTCCAATATGTAATCAAACTAATATCATAAAATGGCAATGATACGTATTCAAAAGCGCCTGATACTGAAATTGCTTTGAATATGTATGTTATATATTGAACAATTCCAAATAATGAAACTAAGGAAACTGATGAATATGTAATTCTTTTAACGAATAATCTATTATTTTCTAATTTATTAATCTTCTTTATAATATCCTGTTCTAGCCCAGGCAGGATTTGATTGTAATCTTTAATCATACTTATTATACGTATTTACTGACTATTTCGGTGCATTCGACTATTAATATGCTCCTTTAAGGTGAAAAGTGTACGCCTATACTGACTTTTCACGGTATTTACGGGTTTGTCCACTACTTTTGCTATCTCCTCAAAGGTCATCTCTTCGCCATGACGCAATATCATAATAACTTTTAAATCAATGGGGATCATATTGAGCACTTCATTTACCAATTCTATATTTTCATTTCTTTCAAAAATTTCATCTTGCATAGGTTCTTTGTCAGGTACTGATTGTGCAAAATTGTTTTCACTTTCATCATTATCCATAGAAGAAAAACTTATGTTTTTTCTTTTTCTTAGAAAATCAATTGCTGTGCGTTCTGTAATTGTAAAAATCCATGTCTTAAAGCTTTTTGTTTGATCAAATTTCTTTATATTTTTCCAAACCTTTATAAATGATTCCTGAACTATGTCATGGGCTTCCTCTTTATTATTAACTAAATAGTATGTAAATTTATACAAACTTTGACTATATCTGTTGATTAGACCGTTAAAAGCCTCTCTATTGCCTTCTAAATATGATGAAATGAGTTGTACATCGGTTAGACTTTTCATTTGATAGTATGATACCATTTATACATGTATGAGCATATTTTAAAGCCGATCCTATTTAGATTTGACCCTGAGACCGTACATAACTTTTTTGTCTGGACTGGGGAATTTTCTGGAAGATTTTCTATCTTGAGGTGGGGGATTCGACTCCCTTATGACTATAGAGGTAAAGATATTTCAAAAGTAGTAGATGGTATAAAATACCGAACTCCATTTTTGCTCTCAGCTGGCTTTGATTATAATGCTCGACTTATAAATATTCTTCCATGTATTGGTTTTGGTGGGGAAGAAATCGGTTCTGTTACGGCTAGGTCATGTCCAGGAAATCCAGGCATAAAGCTGACTCGTTTGCCTAGGTCGCAGAGTATTCTTGTAAATAAAGGCCTAAAAAACGATGGTGTAGACGTTATTATTGATAGAATAAAGAAAAATAGGGTTAATAAATCTGATTTTATTCTAGGAATAAGTATAGCCAGAACAAATGATGAAAAGTCTGCAGAAATAAATGCTGGAATTGCTGACTATATATATTCATTTAAAAGATTAAATGAAGAAAATGTTGGAGACTATTATACCTTTAATATTTCCTGCCCAAATGCATTTGGTGGTGAGTCTTTTTCTGACCCAGTTCTATTAGAAAAACTTATTATAGAAATAAAAAAGGTTCAATGTTCCAAACCTATTTATATAAAGATGCCAATAAACATGCCATGGGAGAAGTTTAGTGTTTTATTGGATATCATAGATAAAAATGGAATAAATGGTGTTGTGATAGGAAATTTAAATAAAAATTATGATGATTTAGAATATAGAGACGAAGCACCTTCAAAATACAAAGGGGGGTTGAGTGGAAAACCTTGTAGAAAACTTTCTACGGAGCTGATAAAGAAGACTCGAGAGATGTATGGTAAAAGATTTACCATTATTGGTTGTGGCGGTGTGATGTCTACAGAGACTGCACAAGAAAAAATCGATGCCGGAGCAGATTTGATACAGATGATAAGTGGACTTATATTTAAAGGACCAAGCATAGTGAAAAAAATGTGCAGGGATGTTAGAATATAGACATGAATAAAATCAAAATTGCAATAAATGGTTTTGGAAGAATAGGTCGTGCGTTTTTTAAATTAGCAAAAGAGAATCCTGAGATTGAAATAGTAGCCGTAAATGATTTAACATCAATAGGAAATATAGAATACCTTCTAAAATACGATTCATCATATGGACCAAGTGGTTATACTCTGGATGGTGTGAAATATATTAGTGAAAAAGACCCTACGAAGCTCCCTTGGGCA
>CALRCS010000055.1 GCA_943354625.1 Candidatus Nomurabacteria bacterium
GTCACTAGTAGTGATCCACCCTATTTTGTAGAGATTATCGCTAATGTACTTCATCTCAATCATAGAACCCTGATCACACACCCACCCTGAGTCTCCATGCTTGGGCATTGTGCAGAATTCTGTGTTGCGTTTTTTGTTCCGATAGACTACCTGACTAAGTGTTGCGTTCATTTATCAATCCTCCATGTAAACTTGGATAGTATAACAGATTACTTTTTTCTCGCAATAACCTTGTGAACAGCCTTTTTTATATCTTTTTCACCCATTCCATAGTGCTCGAGTAGTTCATCGGGGGTTCCAGATTGACCAAATACATCTTTTACTCCTATAAATTCAATAGGGGCTGGGTAGTTACGTGCAAGACACTCAGCAACAGCTGAACCCATACCACCAACAATCTGGTGTTCTTCTACCGTAACAATAGCGCCAGCTTCATGAGCAAGTCTCCAGATTGATTCTTCATCTAGTGGTTTTATTGTAGAAAGATTCAAAACTTTTATAGCAATTCCCTCTTTTGCAAAAGTTTCTGCGACTTTAAGAGCTTTGTAGACCAATGCACCTGTTGCAATAATACCAGCAACAGGGCGAATCTCTTTTCCATCATGAGATTTTGAAATAAAAAAAGTCTGAGCTTTGCCAATTTCAAATGGACTTCCTTCAGTTGTAATAATTGGAGTGTTGTTTCTGGCAAGACGAAGATATGTTGGGAATTTTGTTTTTGCACATGCTAAAGTTGCTTTGCGAGCTTCAATGGCATCACATGGAGAGATGACAACCATATTGGGGATAACACGAGTAAGGGCTAGGTCCTCTATTGCTTGGTGAGTTCCACCATCAGGTCCTACAGAAACACCTGCATGTGAACCAGCTATTTTTACGGGACGGTCATTTAGACAAATTGTTGTACGAATCTGCTCCCAATTTCTTCCAGGAGAAAACATTGCATATGATGTAATAAAAGGAATCTTTCCCATAGCGGCCATTCCAGATGCTACACTAGCGAGATTTTGTTCAGCAATACCAATCTCAAAAAACCTTTCAGGAAATTTATTTTTAAAAAAATGCATCTGAGTAGACTCTGTAAGGTCTGCGCAAAGGCCAATAACTTTTTTATCAAGTTCAGCAGCCTTTAGTAAACCCTCACCGAAACCTTTGCGAATTGGAACAAGTTCAACATCATTATCGAAAAGTTTTGGATTAAGTTTTTGAAGAGGATTTAGCATATACTAATTATAACATATGGTTATAAAATAGTGAGTTTTAATCCAAGACCCTTGGTAATTTTGTAAAGAAAAGAAAGGGTAGGGTTTGTACGGCCAGATTCAAAACGGGCTAATGCAGATTGTTCTATTCCTAGTTCTTTTGCTAATTCTCTTTGAGTAAGATTTTTATTAATTCTAGTCCTAATCAAGGCTTCATATAGTTTAAATTGTGGTTCAAGCTTTTCTTGAGCTTCTATATAACCAGGCTTTTTTTTAAGTCTAGTGCCAAATTCTTTATGTGTTGTTTGGCCGATTAATTTCATAATTTTATGATAACATATATGTTATATTATGCAAGAAATTTTGTGAGAATATTTTGTGCGTATCTGATTTCTTTTCTAGGAATTAACCAAGTTTTCTTAAAGAAAATATTCAGTAGTACAGCTTGCCTTTTGTGGTATGTATATATAATTCTGATATGTGTAGCGCTAATTATTCGTAATTCAAATAGTCCCCCACCTAAAGCTTTTGAATGTGGCATTCTAAGCTCATTTCCTTCAATTTCGAGCATGTTGATTGTACTATAGACACAATAAGCTAGTTCAGCATCAAGGGCCTCTATAAAGTCAGTTATTTTGCTATGAGAATAAATTATCTCCACCTATTAACTCTAACAGAGTACAATTCTCTGCATAGGGAAAACTTTACAAAAATTTTATCAGAATTTTATCCTATTTGTGGTGTAATTTTATCTCTATTCTTAATTTTTCCATACATAAAACCCATTACTCCACCGATTATAAGAATCTCAATAAGACTAAATATTACAAGAAATAAAAGTGATAGCTCTAGGTGTTCGTGTTCATAAAAAAAGAGGCCATGTAATGCTATAGCAAATATAGCAGGGATATATACAAAAAAATGAGTAATATTTTGAATAAACATCGGGAGTGCTCTAATTGTTATTAAAAAAATAAGCCAAATTACAAAGACTACAAATGCTAAATATATCCCCTTCAACCAATATCTTTTATTATTTTGCATAATATCTTAAATAATTTTTATCCTATTTACTAATAATCCCAAACGCCCTTCTCGCTACATCTATTTCCTCTGGTGTTGTCGGTGGCTTACCATGCCACTCATACTTACCTTCAAACTCAGGAATTCCCTTTGATGAAATGGTATTTGCTATAATTACTGATGGTCTATCATTTATATTCAAAGCATTTATCCATGCCTGATCAATTGCTCTGAAATCATGTCCATTTACTTCTTGAACATGCCAGTTAAAAGCTCGCCATTTATCGGCTAAGGGGTTTAAAGGCATCACATCCTCCGTAAACCCGTCTATTTGAATATTATTTCGATCTACAAAAACGGTGAGGTTAGAAATTTTTTCCTTTCCAGCAAGCATTATGGCTTCCCAATTTTGTCCTTCATCAAGCTCACCATCACCAGTCAAGCAGACAAATTGCTTTCCTAAGGTTTTCCCAAAATCCACTTTTTCTGCAAGTGCCATTCCGATAGCTTGTGAAAGTCCAGCACCAAGAGGTCCTGAAGAGTTTTCAAGCATTGGTAAAAACTCACGATGCGGGTGACCTTGTAGTCTCGAGCCAAATTTCCTTAAAGTCTTCAACTCATCAACAGGAAAATAGCCAGCATGAGCCAAAGTCGCATACAAAACAGGACAAATATGACCATTAGAAAGTACCAATCTATCTCGATATTCCCAATCAGGCTTCTTTGGATCATGTTTTAATGCATGAAAATACAAATATGCAAAAATATCAGCCATATCAAGAGATCCAGCTGTATGACCAGATTTCGCCTCGATAAGCATTTCTATAATAGACTTACGTATAGCATATGCTTTCTCAAAAAGAAACTTATTTTTATCGTCTGAAATAGGTTGTAAAGACATTTGTTATATTATACAACTAAATTTGTCGAAATGCTTCATATGTTTCTCCTATATCTTCACTATCAAAAATTGCCGAGCCTACAACGAATGCATCAATGCCCATATCTTTCAGTTTTTTTGCATTTTCTAAATTCACTCCGCCATCCACTTGGACCTTTAGATCTGGAAAAGTATTCTTAACTTTTTTAATCTGCTCATATGTCCCATCTTCAAATCTCTCACGCTGAAAACCAGCTTTCCTTATTCCCATAATCTGAATAAATTGAATTCTATTTTCATATTTCCTTAACTCTTCTACATCACTTGTACTATTTATTGCAATTCCTATTTCAACCAGATCCTGAAGTACGTCCATAACTGGATTTAGATCATCAGAACTCTCTAAATGAAGAACTATTTTTTCAGCACCAGTAGAAAGCCACTTTCGTGCATCCTCCTCAGTTGGATTATCAATCATTAAATCAAGTTCATAATCAATTTTTTCCCAATTCGGCATACCTTTTTCTTCACGTAAAATAGCACTAAAATCTTCATCCGGTTTAACATCCGCTTTCCAGTATGGCCACGTGATAGTCGGCACAAACTTACCATCACAAATGTCGATTTGGACAATATCAGAGATACCTATGAGTGATTCTACCTTTTCCTCAATTTCCTTAAAATTCTTTGGTAAAATGGCTGGGATTATTTCCATAAATAAATATTATTCAATATTATCTAACATTTCTATTCTTTTAATATGTCTAGGCTCCTTACCAAATGGAGTTGAAATCCACAATCGCACAGCCTCTCTAGCCTCTTCAAATTCTACAAAACCAGCACCAATTGAAAGGACATTTGCATCATTATGTTCTCTCGCCAGTCTTATTATTTCAAGATTTTTACCATGATAGACCGCTGCTCTGATACCAGGAAGACGATTGCAAATCATAGCTTCCCCATTTCCACTTTTTCCAAAAATAATAGCGGTATAATTTTCAGGATCATGTAAAATACGCATGGCAACAGGAATCATGATTTCAGGATAGTTGTCATCAGGAATAAGAACGTGTGCACCCATGTCCTCAAGAGTAAAGCCCTCCGTTTCCAAATATTCCTTAATTTTATTTTTAAGCTCAAACCCCGCGTGATCAGATGCAAGTAATATTTTCATGGGGTTATTTTAGCATATAAGTCATTATTAAAAAATATCATTGACAAGCTCCCCAATAAGCGTAGTGTTATATTGTATTTGGATCTTTGAACCTACCGGAGCCCCTCAATCCGAACACTCATTTAAAAGCGTCTCTACGCTTTTTTTGTTTACGAAGCCTCGCTAATGCCTCAAAAGGAGTTTCATGATCAGTCAC
>CALRCS010000056.1 GCA_943354625.1 Candidatus Nomurabacteria bacterium
ATAGTAAGGTGGTAAAAATGTTTCTTATGAAACGTGGTATTTCTTACGTATTTCCTCTATGTTCTCGTTTTCAGCTTTTGATTTTACAATGACTCCTTGCTTTCCTAGCTCCTTTAGTTTAGCGTCAGGTAGAATAATCAATTCCATAGCCCTGTTTTCTAGATATTCCTTGGTATTTAGTTTTGGATTTTCTAATACTTCCTCAAGTAAAGCGTTCAGAATAAAGCCAATCTTAGGTCCAGGTGTTACATGTGTAACATCCATAATTCCCTTTCCATCAATTTTTAGCATTCCGACAGATACTGGATCTACCATAGCTTCCTCTACCATAGCTTGATATTTCCTTAATCTATATGGATTTTCTTTAGGTCTTCCTGTTCCAATGCGGTCACATATTCTTATATTCATCAAATCCCATATGTTTTCACGTCCAACATTGGCTATCATTCTTCTAACCGCTGATAGTGTTATTGTTTCAGTGTCTGAGAAAAACATATGCCATCGTACCATACTAGTTACCTTCTCTATTGTTTTTGTTGGGAATTTTAGTCTCTCAAGAATCTTTTTTGTTACACGTGAACCAACTACTTCATGCCCGTAGAAGGTTATTTTGCTAGTTTCACGTGAAAATCTTTTGGTCTCCGGTTTTGATATATCATGAAATAGTGCTGACAGCCTTATTTCCAATGGCCAGCCTTTGTCCGCAGAGTGTTGTACTGTTCTAAGTAAATGTTCCCATACGTCGTATGCATGCGCTTGATTTTGCTCTACACCTTTTGCTGCTAGTAATTCTGGAGATATGTATACTAATAAATTGAGACTATCAAGCATTTCAATACCAAGTTTTGGACTCTTAGACATTAGAATTTTAACAAATTCATCTCTAATTCTTTCAATAGAGATTTCTTTTAGTAGCTTGGAATCGCTCAGTATAGCCTTATTTGTATCAATGTTAATCGTGAAACCAAGTTCTGTCGCCAAACGAACTGCACGAATCATTCGTAATGCATCCTCCTTGAAACGTTCGTCTGCATCCCCTACTGCTCTGACAGTTTTGTCTTTTATGTCCTTTAATCCACCAAATAGATCAACAATGTCTTTTATTGCACCATTGGACAAACTCACTGCAATCGCATTAATTGTGAAATCACGACGTTTTAAATCGTCCTCGATACTTTTACTGAATCTGACCTCATCCGGATGTCTGTGGTCACTATAGAAGCTTTCAAGGCGATATGGTGTCACTTCCACAATCTTCAAACGCTCATCATCAGTCGTTTCATTTACCACACCAACAGTTCCATAAGAATTTTCATAAAAAGTTTTATCAAATAGAGGGATTATTTCTTCAGGAGTTGCATTTGTGGTTATGTCCCAGTCTTTCGGTGTCTTCCCTAATAGCAAATCGCGTGTACATCCTCCAACAAGAAAAGCCTCAAACCCAGCCTTTTCGAGTTTTTCTACTATCTCTACGATTTCATTAGGGATTACCTGGTTTTTCATGTCGTAATACTATCACCTATTTAGTTTTATTTCACTATTGTACATGTGGTATACTGTTACATAATATGATATCTAATATTCCAAAAGTTAAAATAGCTAGAGAAATGAGGCTTTCTGGTAGGTCTCTCTCTGAAATTAGCAGAGATATCAATGTTCCAAAGAGTACAATCTCAGTCTGGCTGAAGGATATTGTCTTAAGTGATAAACAATTAGTGGATTTAACTGGAAGAACAAGTTCTAGGATAAGTAGAGGAAGGATGAATGCATCTATTCTGTTGCGTGCCACAAGGATACATAGAGAGAAAAGGGTATTTGAAGAGGCAGAAAAAGAGTTTGCTAATCTATCTAAGGAACCGTTTTTTATGACTGGCCTATCTTTATATTGGGCTAGTGGATCTAAAAAGGGGAAATCTTTTCAATTCACCAATTCGGATCGATCAATAATCTCACTTATGTCTATTTGGATTAGGAAATATCTAAAAGTCGAAGACAATTTAATTAAAATGAGAAATTATAATGGAAACCTTCGGATTGATATTTCACGAATAGATATACAAAGAAGGGTAATCGCTTGGCAAAAGCTATTAATACAGTATTATAAAGAAGTAGAAGTTTAGTCGTATGCACCCGTAGTGAAATGGATATCATACACGCCTTCGAAGCGTTTGTTGTAGGTTCGAGTCCTACCGGGTGCACTAGGTTTTGTTTGGAAAATTAAGGGTTTGGTATATAATATTTGAAATATGCGGGTGTAGTTTAATGGTAAAATACCTCCTTGCCAAGGAGGAATTCCGAGTCCGATTCTCGGCACCCGCACAGAAATTGAATGACGAAAATAGATCATAAAACTTATTATATTGTAGGGATGAGTCCTGGAAACAGTTACTTTAAAGATGAGGAGGTTTTGTATCTTTTAAAAACTGTAGTAGAGAAATTTGGACGAGTAGGAATATTTATTGCGGATATTCCTGCAATATCTACCTACATTGCTTTTGGTTATCCAGAAAATCGTGCGCGTAGGGATAAAGCCATTCCTCAGGGAAATTCTTTAAAAAATCGAGTGGTTAAAGTTATGGGCCAACTTGGATATACTGATGAAATAGTTAGAATTTTTGATTGGGAGAAGGAAATTGAAAATAACCCTGAGTATAAATCTAAATATGAAGAAATTACTTTATTTTATAAAAATAATGATGCTTTTGGTAAGATTGCAAATTCAACTACAAGGGTTGTTTTGGAGGGATCAAATAAAAATATAGTAGATATAGAAAAAGCTACAACCATTGCAGTTCATTATTTATTATCAGAGTTTGCCTTTCTCGAATTTGCTCCACAATATCTTGGCGTAGAGAAGGTTGTTTATATTTATCATAAGAACTGGCTGGTCTATGAGGACTATATTTCTGGAAAATTTGATGATCTTCCAAGACCATATCTTGATTTTTTGCTTCTTGAAAATCCTTATGAAACATATAATCCCATGTGGAGTCTAGAAGATGAAGGTGTAAATGAAGATTACAAAGATAATTTAGATAGGATAGAAAAAACAAAGGTTTTACGAGTAGGTTTTACAAACTATACCCCCGCTTTGATGTACGATAAGGAGATCAAAGTGTTTTCAGGAATTTTTTATGAAATTCTTATGAAGATTTCTCAAAAATATGGCTGGGAAGTTCGCTGGACTGAGGAGGTTGGTTACGGGGTTATTATAGAAGGACTGAACAATAAAAGATTCGACATTTTTGGTAGTACCGTATGGCCCACTCCCGAAAGGCTTTCTAAAGCTAATTTCTCAACTTCTCTTTATAAAAGTCCAACTTTTGCATGGATTCGTCCAGATTATATAAAATCCTTAAAGGAATCTAAGGAAGATAAAAATATTAGAATAGCTGTAAAGGAAAATGATATAACAGATTCAATCGCAAATGCTGATTTTCCTGATAATCGTATAGTAAGAGTGCCACAATTATCTGATACCACCGAAGTATTAAAATTTGTAGCTGAAGATCGTGCTGATATTACTTTCGCTGAGGTTTATTTGGTTGAACATTTTAATAAGACATCTATGGTTAAATTAGTTCCTATATCAAAAATACCTATTCGTATTTATGATAATGCTTTAATCTTTAGACAAGGAGAGGTAAGATTAGGGGAGCTAATCAATAAAGAGCTTGATATATTAAGGAAAAGTGGAGTGATTAAGGATTTGATTATAAAATACACAGGTAAGGAGGATACTTTTATATAAAGTAAGATTGAAACTGTGGATAACCTTGGGGACAGTGGGTATAAGACAGACAAAATATGGCTTATATGCGTGTGTCTTGTCTTTTTAATTATACACATCAAAATGTTGAATACTTTTAAAAATAATAGAGAAAAAGGGGACAATGGCGAGGATATTGCCTGTTTTTATTTGCAAAAACATGGTTTCTTTATCCAAGAGCACAATCACTTACGCAAGTGGGGGGAAATAGACATTATTGCGGTTAAGGACAAAATTCTTCATTTTGTTGAAGTAAAGAGTGTTATTGATAAAGGAAACATGTCCGACTATAGGCCCGAAGAAAATGTAAATAATTTAAAACAAAGAAAATTAAGAAGGGTAATTCAAACATACCTAAATGAGAATAAATATGGGCCAGATGCGGAGTTTAAGTTTCATGTAGTAACCGTCGTTACTAGTATTAAAACAGGGAAGTCTAAGGTAAAAATGCTTACAAACATTATTTTATGATTTTCTCTATCGTTTTTTTCAGCCTTATGCTAGTATAATCAATACATCGGAGCGTAGTGTAACGGCTAACATTCCTGTTTTGGGAACAGGCGACTCCGGGTTCGAATCCCGGCGCTCCGACCATTATGTTAAAAAAAATATTAAATTTCTTTGATAAATTTGAAGATCACCTAAGG
>CALRCS010000057.1 GCA_943354625.1 Candidatus Nomurabacteria bacterium
AGCTGTTGAATCTACCCTACGCTTGATTGACATTATATTAACTATATGTCACATTGTATTCAATAGCTCTTACAAAATTCAACAAACAGACAAAAAATATGAAGAAATTTTCTTTTTTGGAAGGATTGATTGATGTCCACGCAGGTAGCCGTATCGATGGTTATTTCAAGGAGGTTGCGGCATTTCGAGATAAATACCCGTACCTTCGGGAATACCAATTGATGCCATTGCTTCTGCCTGTTTGCTTCATCCTAACGGAGACAAGTGTTGGACAGAAAACCAGCATTTCGCTCAAGACAAGGGCAATGAATCTATTGGGAAGGGTCAACGTTGCAACTATCATTGGTCTCTCTGAACACCTACACAGGCTTCAGGCTTACCGGAATTCAGGCAAGGTCACTGCGGCGTTGGTACATGCCTGCCTGGCGGAATTTATGGCCAGATTCTGCATTGATTTGCAGACGCTCGATAACGAGCTCTCTTGTGCCGCGAAAAGTCCTCCTCCCAGACCTTAGTTTGTATTCACCCCCTCACCTCAACACGGCACTCCCGTCGAGATGAGGGGTTTGCTTTTTATATTAATTTGCCTTTTCTCCTTTGTATGATAGAGTACTCCTACGTCCAAAAACGGTAAGGGGATGAGTAACCGCTAGGTGAAAATATCAGCCCCACCACATTTGGGTAATTAATAAGTGCGCTAAGGTCTTTTGACCAAATATTTAAGAATGCCAACAATCAATCAACTTGTGCGAAAGAATCGTAAAAAGTTTATTAGAAAGACAAAGTCAGTAGCTCTAACACGAAGTTTCAATAGTATTGAAAACCGTCCGAGCTTTTTTCCATCTCCATTTAAAAGAGGGGTGTGTATAAAGGTGACTACAAAGACTCCAAAGAAGCCTAACTCAGCTATTCGAAAGATTGCCCGAGTAAGACTTTCTAATGGTCTAGAAGTTACTGCTTACATTCCAGGAGAAGGACATAACCTACAAGAACACTCAGTAGTTCTTTTACGAGGAGGTCGTGTAAAAGACGTAGGTCTAAGATATACCGTGGTTCGAGGAGTTCTCGATGCTACAGGAGTAGAAAAGCGCCGAAAGGGTCGAAGTCAATACGGAAATAAGAGACCAAAGGCAGTGAAGGTATAATCTGGCTGATACTATTTATATTAATTAATTAAAAATACTATGCGAAGAAGACTAAAAAATAAACACATATTAAAGCCAGAGCCAATTTTTGAATCTCTAAAGGTTTCAAAGCTTATTAACTATGTTATGGACTCAGGGAAGAAAGCTACAGCTAGAAAAGTTGTCTATGATTGTTTTGAAACAATAAAAGAGAAAACAAAAAGTTCTACTCCTCTAGAGATCTTTGAAACAGCTCTAAAGAATACTATGCCAGCTATGGAAGTAAGATCAAGACGTGTTGGAGGTGCAAACTATCAAGTTCCTAGAGAAGTTCGTCCAGAAAGACAGCGTGCACTTTCTATGAAGTGGATTGTTCTAGCTGCACGCTCAAAGAAGGGAAAGCCTATGGCAGAAAAACTGGCAGATGAAATAATTGCAGCTTCAAAGAATGAAGGAGAAGCAGTAAAGAAGCGTGAAAATACACATAAGATGGCAGAGGCAAATAAGGCATTTGCTCACTTTGCGTGGTAGTATTAATACTTATTAATCAATTTAATTTATGCAACGCGATTATCCACTAGAAAAAGTTCGTAACTTCGGTATTATTGCTCACATTGATGCAGGGAAGACAACTACATCAGAAAGAATTCTCTTTTACACTGGTGAAATTCACAAAATCGGTGAAGTACACGATGGGGAGACTACTACTGACTGGATGGAGCAGGAAAGAGAGAGAGGTATTACTATTACCGCCGCCGCTATTACCTGTTTCTGGAATCCTTCTTACATGCCAAAGACCGACTTTTCTAAAAAGGTGAGATTTAATGTTATCGATACTCCTGGACACATAGACTTTACTGTAGAGGTGAAGCGTTCTCTTCGTGTTCTAGACGGTGCAGTTGTTGTCTTTGACGGAGTTGCTGGAGTGGAGCCACAATCAGAGACAAACTGGAGATATGCTGATGAGAGCAATGTGCCTCGTCTTTGCTTTATAAATAAAATGGATAGGACAGGTGCTTCTTTTGATAAATCATACGCATCTATATTAGAGAGACTCAATAAAAGAGCGGTTCGTTTCCAAATTCCTATAGGAACAGAAGGAAATCATATTGGCGTTATTGATCTATTGAAGATGAAAGCGTATTACTTTGAGGGTGAAAAGGGAATAAATGTTATAGAAAAGGAAATTCCTGCAGAACTTTTGGATGATGCAAAGAAATATCATCGTGAACTCATAGAAAAATCAGTAGAACACAATGATGAGCTTATGCAACAATATCTAGATGGAAAAGAAATTCCAATAGACGTATTAAAAGTAGAAATTCGTAAACTAGTAATTGATAATAAAATCTTTCCAGTTTTCACTGGTTCTGCTTTAAAGAATGTTGGAGTACAGCTCGTTCTAGATGCTGTGGTTGACTACCTACCAGCTCCTACAGATCTTAAGCCTGTAAAGGGAATTGATCCAAATACTGGAGAAGAGATTTTTCGATCAGCTTCAGATTCAGAACCATTTACTGCTCTTGCTTTTAAACTTCAGAACGATCCATTCGTAGGTCAGCTTACATTCTTTAGAGTATATTCAGGAACTATTGAGGCTGGAACATACTTATATAACTCAACAACAGGAAAAAAGGAGAGACTTGGACGTATCGTACGACTTCAGGCTGATAAAAGAGAGGAAGTAAAGAAGGTTTATGCAGGGGAAATCGCAGCAGCTGTAGGTCTAAAAGACGCTTTAACTTCTCATACTTTTTGTGATGAAGAAAAGCCAATTATTCTCGAAGTAATTAAATTCCTTGAACCAGTGGTTTCTCTACGTGTAGAACCAAAGACAAAAGCAGATCAAGAGAAAATGGGTATGGCACTCAAGAAGCTTGGAAATGAAGACCCAACATTCAAAGTTAGTTCAAATAGCGAAACAGGAGAGACTATCATTTCAGGTATGGGTGAATTACACCTAGATATAATGGTGGATCGTATGAAAAGAGAGTTCGGTGTTGAGACGACTGTCGGTAAGCCACAGGTTGCGTATAGAGAGACTATTCTAGGTACAGCGGAGGCAGAACACAAGTACGTAAAGCAAAGTGGAGGTAAGGGTCAATACGGTCACGTAATAATTAACATTAAACCGATGGAGAAGCTTGTTGAAGGAGCAAAGATTCCAAAGAATGTTAGTAGATATGATGATTTTGAATTCACCAACTCTATTAAAGGAGGTGTTATTCCTCAGGAATTCATCCCTGCAGTAGAAAAGGGTGTTCATGAGTCTATGGATAGAGGTGTTGTTGCTGGCTTCCGAATGGTTAATATTTCATGTGAATTAACTTTTGGTTCATACCATGATGTGGACTCATCAGAAATTGCTTACAAGATCGCTGGATCAAAGGCTTTCCAAGAAGCAGCAAAGAGAGCTCGACCTGTTATCCTAGAGCCTATTATGAAACTTGAAGTCCTTTTCCCAGATAAGTTTATGGGAGATGTTACAGGAAGTATTTCATCAAAGCGAGGAACTATTGAAGAAATGACAGAGAGAGGTCAAGCAAAAGTTCTTCACGCTATGGTTCCTCTTTCAGAAATGTTTGGTTATACAACACAACTACGTTCTATGACATCAGGTCAGGGAAGTGCAACAATGGAATTTGATCATTATGAAGTGGTTCCAAAGAACGTTGAGGCAACTATTGTGGAAGCGAGGAAATAATTGTTCATAACAAAATAGGTAATGTTAAAAATGACTGGTATAATATATCCAGTCATTTTTAATTATTAATTTAAGGGGTTATTTATTATGAAAAAATTTATTAAAATAGTCGGAGTCTTTTTATTAGCAACAGTTTTTATTTTTAATGTAAGTCTACAAGGTGCGCAGGCACAATCTGCTACCGCAAAACCTAATCTCGTAGCTGAAAGTCCTGATCTTGTAGGTGAAAAACATGGAGCTTCAAATAAGTTTTATACTGGAGAAATCATAAATGTAGGTTCACTTGTGTCAAATTATGGAAATGCTATAGCTTTGACTTCAACCGTAGAATTCCAATATTCCTATGATAATAAGCCTGAAACTTTTCTGCCATGGTTCACTGTTTATGGCGGAGCAATAAAACCTGGTGCATCAGTAAATTATCAAGATAAAAGATATTTTGGTGGAACAGGTACTATTTACTTGCGTGCAGTTGTCGATAATACAAGTTCTGTTAGTGAATCAAATGAGAA
>CALRCS010000058.1 GCA_943354625.1 Candidatus Nomurabacteria bacterium
ATTTTAATATCCAACATATTTTAGTGTTATTTTTTGATACTTTTCTTGCAAAAAAATTAAATCTGTTGATTGCACAATGAGTTCCTTTATAATTTCTACATGAGTATGAATCATAGACAAACTTCTTATCGAAACACGGATAAAGTACACGATAAATGGCGTGATGTAAAAGTCTGTCCCGAACAGTCGCTTTATGAATGCTTCGAGGCTTCGGGTCACTTATAGAAAACGCCTCATATGCTCCATGACAATATGTCTTGGTTCGTAAATCCTCATGAAGCTTGAAAATGTTTTGCGAGAGATTAAGTGAAAATTCAGCAACGTTTTTTTTCGATTTTTTTCCACGCACAAATTCGCACCACGCTTCACACAAATTTTTAACAGATATGATATTGTTATAGTTATGATTCATACTACTAATAATCATATTACCCCCCCCCCGAGAATTACCACAAGTAATTCTCAAATCAAAAGAGACATATCGTTTTTGGCTAACACTTTATAAAAATTTTCCAAAGGTTGAACGGTTTGGCATCGGTAATAAAATCGAGCAGGCATTTTTAGATGTTCTTGAATATACCTTTTGTCTCACCTATCTCCCACCAGAGCACAAAGTTCCAATGCTAAACAAAGCAATCACGAGACTCGATATCGTAAAATTCTTTGCTCAACTCGCGTGGGAAAGTAAACTCATACCAACTGATAAATATTCGGAGTTTGTTTCAAACCTTGAGAAAATCGGCCGACAGCTTGGTGGCTGGAAAAAAGGCCTACAAAAAAAACCTCTGCCAGTTAAGCAGAAGAAAGATAATAGTTTCGAGAAAATACCTGATTGCCATCATTCCACCTGTTCGGATTCTCAACAGGGTTCGCATTGACGTTCCAGCCATCGTCGTTCCAGTTCACGTTGACCGTGCGAAGCACACCAGCGTTATCGTACATGGAACCATCTGTATCACCACCCACCAAATCATGGTGGATTGAATTTTATTCGGGACATCGAAGTCCGCCAGTTTCATGTACCAATTCTTATTCTTTTTTTAAAGAAATTTCTCCCACTCTCGAGCAAGGCATACCCAGCGCGACTCTCGAGAAAAATATCCTAAAACCATGACGCGTAAGCCGTGACCGCCACGTAACACATGATTTCCAAATTATTATAACAGAAAGGTATATCAGTTTTCATATAAAAAAATCGACCCCCAGTCTGCCGAAGCAAACCGAGGGTCAAAAAGTCTAAGGGACAAAGGATCAATCTTACGAAGGATCCGAGGACCCGAGGACAGAATTGCGAGAAAATACCCGATAGCCAACACCCCACCGGCCCGGATTCTCAACAGGGTCCGCAAAGACGTACCAGCCATCGTCGTTCCAGCTCACGAAGACCGTGCGAAGCACACCAGCGATGTCCTTGATGTAAAAGATATTGGCCCAGCCGCTGTTCAAGAGAACACCGTCTTCACCATGCTTCTGCTTCTCCATGAGGGGGAACATCCCCGACACGGTGGTTTCAGCTTTCACTTCGCCGCCGAGTTCGGTGATGATCGGACCATCCACCGATAACTGCTGCAATTTGTGATAGCGAAGAGTCTGTTCGCTGATCGGGTCCTCGATTTTACCGGCACCTTTCAGGAACCACGCCTTGAAATTGGCGCCTATATCGGAACAAATCCCTCCATCCTTCTTCAACTTGAATTTGTCCTTAGCGACAAACTTGCCGGTGCTCGCATTGACCATGACCGTCGAGACAAACTCGAGAATCGAGGGGGTGGGTTCCGTAGGAGCTGTGGGCTCCGGCTTCTTCCAATCGCCGAAACGTGCTTCACGCTCTGCTGGTGCCAAGTTCACAAAGCGCTCCCAATGATCTAGTGAGAGCTGGCCCGTACGGTACTTACTTAATGTATCAATTTGCAAGCCAGCCAATTTGGCCGATCCTGCGTCGACGATAGTGCTCATCGTTTTTCCTTTCTAATGTTGTTTATTTTACAAAAAGCAAAAGGAATCTTTCACCCTTTTGCCAAAATATAGGATATCTTACTTTTATTAGTTTGTCAACTCCCCCCAATTCTTCCCCATTGCTGAATTTGCACTCAACCTTATCCCTTTTATATCCTTTGAATCTATCACCGTCTCCATAATTTTCCTTATTTCTGTTGAAATTTCTTTTACTTTACTTTCTTTTATTTCATAAACCAATTCATCATGTACTTGAAGAATCAAATACGCATCTTTTTCCAAACCTTTAGACATGAGATAATCATCAATCTTTTTCATTGCAATCTTTATAATATCAGCACTTGTCCCTTGAATCGGCGCATTGATAGCCATTCTCTCTGCCATTGCTCGTATAAATGGAACTTTAGAATCTATTCCTTCAAAGTAACGACGGCGTCCAAAAAATGTTTCTGTATAACCATTTCTTTTTGCTTCAGCTTTTGTATGATCAAGATACGTTGCAAGGCCTGAAAACTTTATAAAATAATCATTATAAAACTTCTGCGCCTCTGCGCGGTCTGTGCCCTCTCCGAGATTTGTTCGTAAAGCATTCACGCCCATTCCATAAAGTATTCCGAAGTTGATAACCTTGGCCTTTCTTCTCATTTCTTTATCTACTTTATCTAGTGGAACCTCAAAAACTTCCGAAGCGACAGCTGTGTGTACGTCCTCACCTTTTGTAAAAATATCAATTAGTTTTTCATCACTAGAAAGAAAAGCGGCAATACGTAACTCTATCTGAGAATAATCAAGCGCACACAAAACAAATCCTTTTTCGGCGATAAAAGCCTTTCGTATAGCACGACCAAGGTCTGTCTTCGTAGGAATATTCTGGAGGTTCGGCCCTTGAGATGACATGCGTCCAGTAGTAGTACCCGTTTGTAAAAAATGAGCATGGAGACGTCCACCCGCATCTACAAGAGTTGGAATTGTATCGATATATGTTGAAAGAAGCTTCTGAAGTTCACGGTATTCGAAAAGCAAAGGGATCATAGGGTGTGTATCACGAAGTTTCTCTAGTTCTGATTCGCGAGTAGAACGAGCTCCACCGGTAGTTTTTTTGAGCCCTTTTGCTGTCAGGGCCATTTTATCAAAAATAATCTCACCGAGTTGTTTTGGGGAATTTATATTAAATTCAACACCAGCATATTCCCAAATCTTTTTTTCGAGCTTTGAAAGCTCTGTATGATATGTTTTTGAAAGATTATTAAGAAAATCCACATCAATCTTTACACCCTTTGCATCCATTTTTTCTATAATTGAAATGAGTGGGGCCTCTATATCATTATAAACTTTCTTAAGTCCCCTCTTTTCAAGCTCAGCAAAAATAATCTCAGAAGCCTTTTTAAAATCATCTGTTTTAGCAAAATTATAAATATCATCTGTAGTTGGGTCAGAAAGATTTGAATTTAAAATCCACAAAGCTATTGAAGTCTTTTTTAATTCTTCTTTCGGAATGTCCTGACTATCTCTTTCCTTTATTTTTTCTTGCTCTTTGGCGATCTCAGCCTCATTTCCCAAAACGTTATTTAGTCTATTCAAAAGAGTTCTAAAATCTAATTCAGTAAAAAGGTCACCGAGTTTTTTTAGATCAATACTATCTTTAAAATTCCCAGGTAAAATAAAGTCAATTGGTGCATCGCGTCTTATAGTTGCTAGCATTTTACTAAATTCAGCTTCTTCTTTACCCTCCTTCAAAAGAGTAATAATCCTATCCGTAATACCAACTTTTTTAAATTTTTCTTCTCCACCTTTTTTCTCAAGTGCTTTATAGATATCTTCTACCCCACCAAATTGTGTTATAAGAATTGTGGCAGTCTTTTCTCCTATTCCTTTTATTCCAATAATATTATCAGATGGATCCCCTCGCAAACCTTTATAATCCGGAAGAAGAAGTGGGCCAAAACCAAATCTCTCGTTTACACCCTTTTCATCATAAATAATTGTATCCTTAATTCCCTTTTTCAAAGTGTAGACCTGAACCTTTTTACCATCCACCAACTGCAGTGTATCCATATCCCCAGAAGCAATGACAATATCCACCGCAGGATCGTGTTTCATTTTTTCAACTATCGTCCCAAGCATATCATCAGCTTCAAATCCTGGTTTATCATAAATAGGAATATTGAACCCTTTAAAAATATCTCTTGAACGTTTCATCTGCATAATCAAATCGTCCTCAGCCTTAGCGCGACCAGCCTTATAGTCTTTGTATACTTCATTTCTAAAAGTAGGCCCAGGAAGGTCGTAGCAAGCCACAATGTAATCTGGCTTGAGTTCATCTATTATCTTTATTAACATCGTTGTGAGGCCATATAGAGCCCCTGTA
>CALRCS010000059.1 GCA_943354625.1 Candidatus Nomurabacteria bacterium
AATTTTTCAGCAAAATCCTCTACATCACCTTCTTTTGCCAAAAGCACATCTACAAAGCCACCCAAATGCTCTTCAAATGCTTTATTTACTATCACAACTGGTATACCAGAAGCCATTGCTTCCAATACTGTCTTATCCAACCCACCAGTAGGAGACAGGTTCACACAAATGTCATTTTTCCAATAATATTGTGGCATATCTTTATTTGCTATTGCACCCACAAAATCTATTTCTTTAATTAAATTATTATTCTTTATCAAATCTTCAAGTGACTTTTTATATTCAAAATCAGAAGGATATAGAGGCATACCTATAATTTCCATTTTTACAAGAATATTCTGAGTTTTAATAATAGAAATTGCTTTTATTAAAATATCTAGATTTTTAATTGGAGTGATTCTACCAACGGTAATAATTTTTAAGATATTATCTGTGGAATTATCATAATTTTTTGGTTTTGAAAAACGTTGAATATCTACAGCTTGCCCCATATATTTTACTTTTTTATTCTTTATTCTAAAACTTTCAGGTGTGGCAGTAAAAATAATATCGGATAGAAACGTAGCAATTTTCAATTTTAAATCAACAGATCTATGAACATACCAAATGGCTACAGTTTTATCAAAAAGCATCCATAATGGCCAACCCACAATTACATAAACTGGGCTCATATGACAAAAGACTGCATCGTAATTATCTTTTTCAGTAATACTATATCTCCAAAGCAAATAAAGAGATTCCAACTTTGAGCCCTTTTTCAGAGATAAGACCTTCACATTTTCTGGTAGTTTGTATGCCCCAACTTCAAGAGTAATAACTGTTACACTCATACAACTTGAAGAAAAACGTAATACCCAATCATAAAAAAAACCAAAATAACTATCGTTTGCATCTAGCTTTTGAGTAATAATAAGAATCTTTAATGGTCTATTATTTGCTAATCCCTTTTTACTCATATCTTTTTTAAAAATAAAGTATCTATAAATCATAAAAGATTCAAAAGCAATAAGCCCAGATGCTAGTATTTGTGAAATAACAACAGGTCTAAGAATAAAATGTAGAGGAATAATATTCCATTGGAGTAGAAAATGTATAATCAAACTATTTAGAAAAATATTACAAACTGAAACAACAAAATATACAGACATCTGATGGTGAGTCTTTGTGACCTTTGCATCATTGAATGTCCAATATTTTTGCAATGTAAAACTCATAAAAAAAGCAAAAATAAATGCAATATTTACACTAATGAGATAATGTAAACCCAAACTGTCTAAAAAGTTTAAGATTAGTAAATCTACTATTGCTGTTGACCCACCAGAAATCAAGTATTTGATTATTATATTCATATATTCTATTTACCTATAATATCAAATAAATGTTTATATTTCGCCTCCCCACCCCATTCCTTTTGCTTTTTTTCTGGATATCTAAAATTTGGTTTATTGTAAGCAACTACATATAAATGCGGAGCAAAAAAACTAGCAAGATGATCTAGGAAGGTATTTGAAAAAATAAATGGTCTAACGTATCTCACATCCCAGCCAGCATATTGAACAGTGTATTTCAAAGATTCTCTAGTGAAAAAACTTATATGATTTGAAGCCAAAGTCCCACGAAATTTATTGAGTTTTACTAAAGAGTGAATTTTAGGAATTACTGGTACTCCGAGAATAAGAATCGTATCTGATTTTGAAATTGATTTGAGTTGAATAAGAAACTCATGCGGTGATAGAAGGTGTTCAAAAAGGTTATTGGCCCAAATTACATCAAAAAATCCGAGACCCTTTAGAACAGAATATTCTTCAATATTTCCTTTGACAATAGATAAATTATTTTTCTTACCATATTCAACTTCATCAAGAGTGGTCGTAACACCGACACTTCCCTTACCAAATAAAGCCAGATACTCTCCATATCCGCAACCGACATCCAAAACCTTTTTATTTCGTAAATTCAAAAATCCCAAGATTCTATTGAAAGTCTTTGATTCTGCAACATTAGTAAATCTTTTTTTAATTGGATCCATATATTTTAAATTAAAACTTTCATGAGCTTGTCTGCTATATCCTCAGCTTTCCAATCGACAATAATAGCTCCAGTTTCTCTAGCAATTCCAACATCTGTTGATACTATTTTACATCCTGCTGATTTTGCCTCAACGAGTGTCATACCATAACCTTCAAACCAAGAAATATTCAGGAATACATCACAGCCTTTATAGTAAGGAATTAGATCAGTTTGCCACCCCATAAAGGCCACAGAAGCCTCTATTTTGAGCCTATAAGCTTGTTTTTTGAGCCTTGGCATCTCTGAACCAGAACCTAGTATTACAAGGCCTATATCAGGTATTTTGCTATTTAGAATCTTCATAGATTGAAGTGCCATACTTACATTCTTTTCTGATTCAAGCCTAGAAACTAATAGTATGATCTTTTTATAATGTGGAAATCTTTGTTTCAAATTAAAAGACGGTTGAGTATCCCTAATATAATCAGTATTAACTTCTATCGGCTTTATAATTATTTTATCTTGATCAATCCCCTTTTTTACTAAAGAATCAGCAATCTTTCTTGAAACAACCCTTATAACCTGCGCATGAGGCAAAGTAAATTTTGAGATAAATAGACGAATCTTATTAAATATTGCATTTTTTATACCAATGTTTTTTGAAGTAAAATAAGGACTAAATAAATCAGTATGAATTTGTAAAAGCAATTCTGAATTTCTTCTCATATTCGATATGTATTTACCAACCAATGCCGTCTCAAAAGGATCCTGGCATGTAACAAGGATGGACTCGTCTTTATCTATACTCTTTAAAATTTTATTACCAACTCTACAACCATCAGAAACATAATTCCAACTTACAAAAGAATTTGTTGAATATATGGTGCAATTTGAGGAAATTTCTTTAGATTCAAAACGTTTTGATGAAAAAATAATGATATGTAATTCTTTATATAATTTTGAATATTCTACCATTCGCGCACGCACAGCGCTCTTTTCAAGAAAAATCTGGCGATCAGTTGATACCATGATTGCAACACTTTTTGTATAGTCTTTGTATGTAGTTTTATAATTTTCCATAAATAGAAATAATTTCTGAAGTGATATCATCCCATGTGTGTACCCATGTAAATCTCTTTATTTTCTCGGCTTGAATTTGTCTATTCTTTGGATCTGAAATCCACACTATTTTATCTATAATATCCTTTTCATTTTTTGGATCTACAAAAATTGCGCAGTCCTTTACTCTTTCTGATATACCAGTCTCTTTTGTTAAAATAAATGGTGTTCCGACACGTATAGCATCAAATATCATATTTGGACTAATATCCCCCAAAGAAGTTAAAATCACAGCGTATGAACGACGCATTCTCTCTTGAAAATTATCATAAACTGCTTTTGTGGTATCAAACTCTATATCATCCCATCCCCTTAATCTGATTTCCATTTGGGCTATTTTGAAAGCCTGTTTTAGAGCATCGAGGTTTTTCCATTTGAGCTCACGTGTTCCAGCAACAAAGACTCGAGCCTCTGGTGATATTTGTTCTTCTCTTTCTCCGCAGAAATTTTCAACAATTCTACTTTTCTTTGAATCAAGTTTATATGCTTTTTCAAAAATTCCTCTTTGCCATTCTGTACTGAATATAATACCTGATGAATAACGAAGTGCATCGCCACCAAGTTTATAGATAACTTTTTCTTTTTTTGATAATTTATCTATGGACTCATTATAAAAATCTTTAAATAAGACAAGATCCCCAGTCCTTTCCACATAAGTTTCCCAGAGAAAATCCCCGCCAGTTCGTATGATGTATTTTTTACCCATCATTTTACACGCATACATAGTCGGAACAGCGGCACTCCAAGTATCAAGCACAATGATCAGGTCCGCATTCCATCCTTTTCTAATAATCTTTAGAAGAAATAGAAAATGGCGAAGAAATGTCGGAAAAGCTCTTTCCCATCTATATGCAGCGACTTTTACATCATGCCCCTGCTTTTTCCATGTCTCATAGAGATTTCTAGCGTATTGAGCCGGACCGCCTATATCTGGCGGATATATTCCTGTAGAAATAAGGATTTTCATATTATCTTTAAGAATACCTTATTCTTCATGTCACTTGCAATGAGGTCCCATTGATACTTTTC
>CALRCS010000060.1 GCA_943354625.1 Candidatus Nomurabacteria bacterium
AAGATGTCATATAGAGAAATAGCTGAGCGTATAAAGAGTGAAATAAATAGGGAATTGAATCTCTCAATATCTATTGGTATTGCTCCAACAAAAGTTCTTTCTAAAGTAGCTTCTAAATGGATAAAACCAAATGGCCTGACTATTATCGAGCCTTCCACTATATCCAATTTCCTCTCAAAGACCCCTGTGGGTAAGATATGGGGTATTGGTGCTCAAACTTCTATGGCTTTGATAAAATATAAAGTTTTTACAGCACAGGATTTTATTTCAAAAGATTTAGAATGGGTTAGGGAGAACTTCTCTAAACCACAAGAGGTACTCTGGCATGAGCTTCAGGGTATTTCATTGATGGAAATTGACCCTATTCCTAAAACTATATATTCATCTATGCAGAGTACTCATTCATTTCATCCTTTTACTGATGATAAAGTCTTCTTATTATCCCAACTTTCAATGCATATAGAGGATGCTTGCACAAAGGCTCGTCACTATCATTTGATTCCCAAAAGCATTTCTTTTTTTCTAAAAACAAAAGATTTTAGATATATATCTTTTGCTATTTCATTGAGAACTCCTACGAATGCTCCTGAAATTCTCATTTCTCTCATTCAATCACATTTTAATAAAGTTTATAAAAAGGGAATTCTATATCGTACGACAGGTATTAGTCTTTTTGGTTTGACTACAGATAAAACATCACAGGGTGACTTATTTGGTGGAAGTGAAAAAGCTCATAAATTTGAACTTATTCATAAACAGATGGATGAGCTAGAGAATAAATATGGTAAAAAAATTGTTTATATAGCATCTACTCATAATGCATATCGCAAATAGAGACTTCAAAGGGAGTGCACATCGGTGTACACTCCCTTGCATTTAGACTCTCCTAATAACACTTATCACAACAACTTCAATTGTTCTTGCTGTTAAAAGTTCCCGCGGGTCTAACCATATTGAATTGATTTCAAAGATAATCTGATCTAGAGATTTCCCCTTAAACAGGAGTCTCCATGATTTCTCCCTATTATTCAACCCAATAGTATTTTGATCCTCTGTAGATGTCATCTTTGCACCAAATTCATTCCAATACCTTTCAAACCTTTTGCAGATCTTTTTAGCATTGAAATTATCAAATAGTACATGCCATGCAACATGGTGGTCATGTCTTACACGGATTTTATTATTTGGTATCCATTCATCTCTGCGAATTTGGGATTTTGGGGCACGATGGTGCCATGTCATGTTCCACGGTTTGAGAATCCTTCTAGATCTCCGTCGATTTTTACGATTGTTTTTCGTAAATCCTCCTTGTTAAGGTTTATTGAACAGACCAAATATACCATATCATATATACTAATATTTTGAAATATGAAATTTAAAATTAAAATATGATAAACTGCTCCCATGAAAAGGTCTAGATATGAATATTTAAAATATAAAGAACAAGCAAGAGAATTTGCTCATAGAAAAGTTCTTGAGTATTGTCTTATTTATAATTTAAAACACAATAAAATAGCAATTAGAAATCAAAAGACTCGTTGGGGAAGTTGTTCAAAAAGAGGGAATCTTAATTTTAGTTATAGGATTGCACTTTTACCTGAAAAGTTGGCTGAATATATCATTATTCATGAGGTCTGCCATCTCGGCCAATTCAATCACTCAAAGGATTTTTGGAATTTGGTAGCATTGACTGTTCCGGATTATAAAAGACTAAGAAAAGAGTTGAATCATACAGGCATAAACATGATATAATATTCCCATGTCAAATATAATTTCATTTATTAAGAAGAATCGTTTTGTGATTATTAGTACAGTAGTTGTTTGTGGAATCGTCGCATTCGTTGAGCTTTATTCTGGACGCTCTCCTTTGGGCCCTGATGGAATGTTTGGTTGGTGGGACAATAATATCTGGGGTAGTGAAAATTCTCAAAGGGTTGCTGATATTTATTCATTCTCACATATTATTCATGGAATTATTTTTTATGCTTTTCTTTGGCTTGTTGCTCGTAAGCTTCCGATGAAATACCGTTTTTTGATTGCTCTACTTGTGGAAGGTGGCTGGGAGCTTTTGGAAAATTCACCAATTATTATAGATCGCTATCGTGAGGCTACTATAGCTCAGGGATATGTAGGAGATAGTGTTCTAAATTCTAGTTGCGATGTCATTATGATGGCATTTGGTTATATTTTTGCAAGGTTTAATAAAATCTGGGCAAGTATTCTTTTGATAATCGTATTTGAACTCGGTACTTTATTTTATGTTCGCGATAATCTCACTCTAAATGTTCTTATGTTGGTCTATCCTGTAGAGTCAGTAAAAGTTTGGCAAGCTGAGGGGCATTAGGATAAATAAAATCTACCACTTCTCTCTTTTATAATGCTACTTATTTCCATATTTGAGAGTATTTCATTTATGGATTGTATGCTTATTTTTGTTTTTATTATTAACATATCAATAGTTAAAGGTTCAATTTGGAGGAGTTCTACTATCTTTCTTTCTGAATCGTTTAGACTAAGTAGGAGCTCTTTTTGGATTGGAGAAGTTTTGTCGATATCAAACCCAAGCATTTCTAAAATATCCTTTGAACATGTGATGGGTGTAGCTCCTTCGCGGATTAATTTATTTGGAAGTTCTGAAAGAGGAGAAGTTATTGCTCCGGGAACCGCACCAACTGTACGGTTATAATCATGTGCAAGTCTGACAGTTATCTGACTCCCTGATTTCTTCGTAGCTTCTACTACGAGTGTGGCTTCAGAAATTCCTGCCATTAGACGATTACGCCTTGGGAATGTCCATTCGAATGCTGGTAGAGTCATTTCATATTCTGATATCAATCCACCTCCAGTATGGATTATTTCTTCAGCCAATCTCCTGTGTTTTCTTGGATAAAGTACACTAGGATCTAGTCCTGAGCCGGGGAAAGCAATAGTCTGAAGTCCTGCATCTAGGGCTGCCCTATGGGCTATACCATCTATACCTACCGCTAGTCCTGACACTATACATATATTGTATCCCTTTAGACCACTAATGAGCATTCTGGTGACACTTTCACCGTAGTTTGAGTATTTGCGTGCTCCGACTATACATAAGACTTTCGCATTATTTTTTGGTAGATTTCCTTGAACAAATAGCTTTTTTGGAGGTTCTGGAATCTGTGCTAGTTGAAAGGGAATATCATTTCCTTCTATTGTGTATGTGATTTTATTATCCATATTTTTATTTACTTTTAATATTAATTTTGCTACACTTGTACTAGGCATTTGGGGGCGTTAGCCAGCACGGCATTCAGCTGTAACCATATGCTATGAAAAACCATCACCCTCAATAGGTGGTGTTTTTTCTTTAAAAAGTGGAATTATGCTTAAAAAACTTTTGCGTCCATTTTCTATTTGTTTAACTATTACTTTCATTTTTCTTTCATTGAGTATGGCTATAAACTCATAGTATTTTATAAAGAGCAATGCTCTTTCTTTTCGTGAATTGATAAATCTGTATTCAAATCTATATCTCGTAGTAAAGCCTTGAAGTGTATGAGAGGAGTTAATGATTTTTATCGCAGATGGTAAAAGGCTAAATCTCATAGCACTATCCTTGTTTGATCTAGGAGTAAAATAATTCTTAAATCTCAGATGTTCAAATCCCTCATTAGAAAAATGTATGTCATCTTTAAAATAAGGACATGGGGTTTTTACAATTTCTTTATAGAATTTTTCATTGCCCTCTTTATCCATGTCTAAATAATATCAAAACGAGATAAAATCCGTATAAAATTTTGATAAAATCTTAATGAAATTTTTATTTCATACTGATACGGTATTATTAGACATCTTTTACTTAAATTGGTATTATATATGACATGTTAGATATAAAATTTATACGTGAAAATAAGGATGTAGTGGCCGCTGGAGCCAAGAAAAAACATGTAAATATAAACATAGATGAGCTTATTGCTCTTGATGATAAAAGAAAAGAAAATCAGTCCAATATTGAAAAAAAACGTGCAGAACAGAATCTCATAAGTGAAAAAATGCCAACAGCAACACC
>CALRCS010000061.1 GCA_943354625.1 Candidatus Nomurabacteria bacterium
ATAAAATGACCTCCTCCCCGCATTCCCTCGAGTACTCAGTCATACGGGGTTTCCATTCGGGTTCGCACGCCGTGCGTTTACGAGTACACTTGGAGTGTACTCGTTGCACATTCAACCCCGCACTACAAATAGCGATGCGCCGTGCGGGGGTTCCTGTGAATATAAAAATCCCCTCTCGACCAAACGCCGAGAGGGGACGATACAAACATAACCGCAGCTAGACAGATTTTCTTATAAACCCGTTAATATGGTCCCTTCATTGCGACCAAAGCTCGGGGAATTCAGAAAATCAGCAAATCAACCCATGTATAATGTAGCAGATATTGGAAAAAATGCAATTTTTTAAGATACATTAGTAAACAAGTCTTGATTTTGTGTTACAATCTAATCAGTTTTTGGTCACTGAAGAGGAAATATCAGTTATTATGTATAGAAAAGGAGTTTCAGCGCTTATAATAAATAAAAAAAGAGAACTTCTCTTAGTAAATTTAGTATCTTTTAATGAAGAATTTTTTGCTGTTCCAGGTGGTGGAATCGAAGAGGGAGAAACTTTAGAAGAAGCTGTTTATAGAGAAATACAGGAGGAGCTCGGTATAAATAAAAATTCTCTTGAATTTGTAGGAAAAACTATCTTCCCGTTAAAATTTAAATTTAAAGTAATCAAAATGACCCGTAATGGTGTAAATTATGAAGGTTCAGAAAGGTATTTTTTTGGATTCCTTTTTACTGGTGACGACAGTGAAATAAAATTTATAGATGGGGAAGTAAGGACTTATAAATGGGTGCCTCAAGCACAGTTAAAAGATTATTTGCTTTTTGATAATCAATTACAAGAGACGCTAGAGAAAATAGCAGAAATATTTCCTGATTTATAACAGGTTTTAAAATGATGTTGTTTTTACAAACAAGTCATTTTGATGCTAGAATTGAGTTATGATAGAAGAAATCACACATTTACTAAAAAAGGCTAGTATAAAGGCCGGAATCATTGATCCTTTCATAAAGCTCGAGCACCCAGAGGATATTTCCCATGGGGATTTTTCGACTAATGTCGCTATGGTTTATACAAAGGTCTTGAAAATAGCTCCAAAGATTCTAGCCGAAAAGATAGTTGAGGAGTTCAATAAAGATTTACCAAGTACGCTATCAAACGCTACGGTAGCTGGGCCAGGGTTTATAAATATATATGTACATAATTCTGCAGTAACAAAAAACACAACGAGTGTTATTTCACTCAAAGAAAACTATGGAAGGTCTGATATTGGAGGAGGCAAAAAGATTATCGTAGAATATTCTTCACCAAATATTGCAAAACCTTTTACTATAGGACATTTGCGCTCAACAATTATTGGAGATGCTATAGCAAATATTTATGATTTCCTTGGATATAAAGTAATCCGTGACAATCATCTTGGGGATTGGGGGACTCAGTTTGGTAAGCTTTTATTTGCAATAGATAAATGGGGAGATTGGGATAAAATTGAAAAAAGTGACAGCCCAATAAAAGATTTAGTGGCGCTCTATGTTAAGTTTCATGATGAGGCTCTAATAGATAAATCATATGAAGACCAAGCTCGTAACCTATTTAAAATTTTAGAATCTGGAGAGAATAGCGACATAACAGAGAAGTGGAGAAAATGTATTGAATTATCCAAAAAAGAATTTAGTAAAATTTACGACAAGCTCGGTGTAAGCTTCGATACAGAATTTGGCGAAAGTATGTTTGCCAGTCCAGAAAAAAGTAATGAAATATTAGAAATTTTAAAATCTAAAAATCTTCTTACAACAAGTGAGAATGCCCAAGTTGTTATATTTGAAAATGAAAAATACCCACCACTTATAATACAAAAAAGTGATGGAACAACTATCTATGCCACTAGAGATTTGGCGACTGACTGGTATAGGAAAAATACTTATGGTAAAGATCTAATGATTGTAAATGAAGTGGGATCAGAACAAACACTTTATTTCAGACAACTTTTTGAAATAGAAAGACTACTGGGTTGGTTTGAGATAGGAGAGCGTATCCATGTTTCTCATGGCCTCTATCGTTTTAAAGATGGGAAAATGTCTACCAGAAAAGGCAATGTGATTTGGCTCGATGACATTATTGATGAAGCTGAAAAGAGAGCAGTAGCATTGAATCCAGAGAGTGCTAATGATGTAGCTATAGGTGCAATAAAGTTTAATGATTTAAAACGTGATTGCGCACACGACATAGTTTTTGATTGGGATGAGATTATGAATATGACTGGAGATTCTGGTCCATACTTGCAGTATGCTTGCGTTAGGGCTGAAGCAGTTTTGGACAAAGCCAAGGAAAAGGGATTAAAAGTAGACACAAGTGGTACTCGCCCAGATATTGTAAGTCTAGATATGCTTGAGAGGTATATGATGCATTTTGAAGAGAAGTTAGTATTTTCCGCTAATTCTTTTAAACCAAATATTCTTGCTGGATATCTAATAAATCTCGCATCATTTTTTAATGTATTTTATGCACAGACGGTTATCGTGGATGAAAAAGAAGAGGGAACTGCTTATAAACTTGCTGTTACGCAGGCATTTATTTATACGATGAGAAATGGGTTGAATCTTTTAGGAATCAAAGTGCCGAAGAGGATGTGATTTATGTCTTAAGTTAGTTATTAACTGTTTATCCCCATTCGGGGATTGCTCCGCTTCGCGGGTTATCCCCAGAGTTATGAAATCCCGATAAAATTTTTGTGATTTTTGCTATTGTTTTTACATTTTATTTTGTCATACTCTTTATATAATAGATTATCAGAATTAATTATATAAAAATATGAATACAAATAATAAAATAATAGTAAACAGTCCACATAAGGATTTTGAGTCAATAAAGAAAATAGATGAAGATGGTATTGAGTATTGGACAGCGAGAGAGCTCATGCAAGTATTGGGATATGAAACATGGAGAAGGTTCGAAGATGTTATTGGTCGTGCTAAACAAGCATGTATTAACAGCAAACAATTTCCAGAGGATCATTTTGTCAGTATTGGCAATATGACGAAAGTAGGCCATGGAATCGTCAGAAAGCTTGACGATTATAAATTAGATAGGTATGCATGTTACTTGATTGCCCAGAATGGTGACTCAAGTAAAAAGGAGATCGCTTTTGCTCAAACATACTTTGCAATCCAGACTAGAAATCAAGAAATTCAACAGAGTTTATCAGATGATGAAAAAAGAATTAAAGCTAGAGATGAAGTAAAAAATAAGAATAAAGAACTTTTCAGCACAGCTCGTTTGGCTGGTGTCTCAAACTTTGGAAAATTTAATGATGCAGGATATAAGGGACTTTATAGTATGTCACTTAAGGAAGTTTAAGATAAAAAGGAGGTTCGCCAGACTATAAAGGAAATCGGTGGTGAAATGCCTGAAAATCTCAAGCCAGAAAGGCATATCAAGAAAATTAGAAAATCTCCGCAGAAAATGCTAAAATAGCTCCATGAATGAAGAAGTCAATAAAAAGGTCCCTGAAATACCCCAAAAGACCAAATTGGTTGAAACTGAAGAAAGAATGCTGGCTTTTTGGGATAAAAATAAGATTTTCAAGAAATCCTTAGACAAACCCTCTCCAAAGGGTGAATATGTCTTCTATGATGGCCCTCCTTTTGCCACTGGTGAGCCTCATTATGGGCACGTAGTACCTGGGACAATAAAAGACATTATTCCTAGATACAAGACTATGCAGGGATATCATGTTCGTCGACGTTGGGGTTGGGATTGTCATGGATTACCCGTAGAGAATCTTGTAGAAAAAGAATTAAAACTCACTTCTAAAAAGGATATTATAGATTTTGGAATAGGGAAGTTCAATGCTGAGGCTCAGAAAAGCGTCATGCGTTTCGGTGATGATTGGAGAAGAATCATTCCTCGATTGGGAAGATGGGTTGATATGGAGGATGATTATCGAACTATGGATGCAAGCTATACAGAGTCTGTATGGTGGGCATTTAAAGAGCTTCATAAAAAAGGTTTGATTTATGAAGGATTCAAGTCAATGAA
>CALRCS010000062.1 GCA_943354625.1 Candidatus Nomurabacteria bacterium
AGATAGAAAAAGAGGCTCTAAAAAAGGAAAATAATAAAGAATCAAAAGTTCGTACTCAAGTTATAGATAAACAGCTAGCCGATTTGAAAGAAGGTACTTCTGAACTTGAACTGAAATGGAAAAATGAAAAAGAAACAATTACAAATATCAAAGCCATAAAAAAGGAGCTAGAAACTTTACGTATTGAAGCAGAAGCCGCAGAGTCAAAAGCTGATCTATCAAAAGCCGCAGAGATTCGTTATGGAAAGATTCCCAATTTAGAAAAAGATTTGGAAGTAAAAGGAAAAAGACTAAAGAAACTTCAATCTTCAAGAAGAATTCTAAAAGAAGAAATAACAGAACAGGATATAGCCGATGTAGTTTCTCGTTGGACAAATATTCCAGTTTCAAGAATGATGGAAGAGGAAGCCAAGAAACTTGCCCTTATGGAGGAAGAACTCAAAAAGCGTTTGGTAGGACAGGATGAAGCTGTTAAGAAGATTTCAGATACCATAAAGCGCTCACGTGCAGGTATAGCCGATCCAAATCGTCCCATAGGTTCATTTATTTTTCTTGGTCCTACGGGAGTTGGAAAGACCGAGCTTACAAAGTCTCTTGCTGAATTCCTTTTTAATGATGACAAAGCTCTTATTCGTGTAGACATGTCAGAATTTATGGAAAAGCATTCAGTCTCAAAGCTTATCGGTTCACCTCCGGGCTATGTTGGCCATGATGAAGGCGGAGGTCTTACCGAACTTGTACGACGTCGTCCATATGCAGTCATTCTTTTTGATGAAATAGAAAAAGCACATCCTGAAGTATTCAATATCCTTCTTCAGGTTCTTGATAATGGTCGTTTAACAGATTCAAAGGGTCGTACAGTAAATTTCAAAAACACTGTTATTATAATGACTTCAAATATCGGTGCTCAATACATAGAAAAAATGGAAAAGATTGGTTTTACAAAACAAATAGAACCAGGTGAAAAAGATAATTACGATCAAGTAAAGGATAAAGTCATGTCCAGTCTAAAGGACTATTTCCGCCCAGAATTTCTAAATCGTGTGGATGATATTATCCTATTTGATATTTTGAGTAGAGAATCTATAGAAAAAATAGTGAAGATTCAAGTAGATATTGTGATTGCTCGCCTAAAAGAAAAAGAAAAGGATATAAATCTCGCTGTTTCTCCTGCAGTTTTGAGTTACCTTGCTAAAGAAGGTTATAATCCTCAGTATGGTGCTCGTCCTCTGAAGCGTTTGATTCAAAATAAAATACTTACTCCAGTTGCAAATCTAATGATTTCTCAAGGTGTCATGAGAGGTGGAAGTATAACTGTAGACATAAAAGATAATGAATTTACTTTTGAAGTAAAGAAAAAGAAAAAAGGGGAGAGCTCACTAATTCTTTCTGATATTGAGTTGAGGAAGTAAATCTGATAGACTGTGTAATGTCCCACAAGGGGACTTCTTATTTGATAAATCAAATAAATTTGCGCCGGTCGGATAGCGGCTATTCCAGGAGACTGTAAATCTCCGGCCCTTTGGGCATCACTGGTTCGAGTCCAGTTCGGCGCACAGAGTTAAAATATCGCCTGTTTTGGGTGATTTCGCGAGAATAGAATAAGGGCTTTTGAAAGACTGTTGAGCCACGGTTCTATTTTTGATGGAAAGGTTCCAAAGTAACTTTTCGATTACTTTACGTTTCTGTTCGTCATCAGCGGTAAGAAAATCATTCATGGCTCTGCTGGCTTCCAGAAAAACATTTTTGATAGGTTCCAAAGTTAAAGCCGGCGTGCTTTTCGACTGTGCTTCTTTGAGCTGTTGGTCCAGAGATACGCGCTCGTTATGAATTTCAAGGATTTTGGTATCGTAAATATCTTTTGAAATCTGATCAGCTAGAAATGTATCGAGCAGGCGAGATTCTTTCGTCTTACACGATTCTAGACGGCTTGTAAGCGTAGCTAATACTGTTTCAGCATAGCTGTCTTTCTTTTCAGTTTTCTCCTTGGCCGCTTGGTACATGATCTCAATAATTTCCTCGTCGTACTTAATTGTTTGAAGGATTGGAGCGATGGTTTCGTATAGATAATTCTCGCGCATATACTCTTGATGTTCAGTACAGCCGCCTTTGCCGTTAGTGCAATAGTAATACTGATGTCCCTTTTTAAGACAAGCAGTTAGAGCACAGCCGCAGTTTTCGCATTTCAAGAATCCTCGTAATGGGAAGAAATGTGTTTTAGGCCTAGGGTGTAGTTTGCCCTGTAATACCTGTTGAGCTTGATCGAATAGGTCTTTGGAGATGAGTGGTTGATGATTGCCCGGATAGTATTAGTCTGTAACGCACAGACAGTGGGGCGCTACGCAGTACCGATATGCTTCAGGCGGAACATGGTTCCGTGAGAAGGAAGTGAACATCCACCGCTTCTAGTGCCCGCGACCACGAATCACCTAACCTCCAAAGATAGTCGAGCGGGGGCGAAGAACACTCCTTGCTTATAGGGCTAAAACATGGAAAATTTGATATTCTTGTATGTATGTCTACTCTGTATCTTAATGATCCACTAGGTCTGAAAGAGACAACTCTTTCGAATATGCTAATCAGTAATCCGGCAGAGCTGCTAAAATGTTCAGCTGATTTTTTGTGTAAATATTTTGTACACTGTGATACAACTAGCCTATATTTTGCCCAAAATTTAAGCACACATTTGGCGCAAATTTTATCGATCATAAAAATTCAAAGATCGAATATTAGCAGGTTCTATATCAGTGATCATGAAATAAATTGGATAAAAAAGATGCTGGAAATACCTCAGTATCAACCAGACGCTACGCACTCTAATTATCATGATAATGATCCAATAGACTGTCCCACTTTTGACGTTAAGGTCTTTCCATTCAATGAATCAGAATGGATTGCTGAGGAGTATGATGATCCGACAATATTTTTCATAAGTCATGTATCGCGGCTAACAGGAGAGCTAAATGACATAGCCGCCTTGTTCAAACTCATCAAAAGCAAAAATCCTCAGTCAATTTTTATAGTAGACGGTTCACAGTCTATTGGCGCTACTAGACCTATTGAGCTTAAAGATTCATGTGATGTTTATCTTGGTATAAGTTCAAAATTCATTGGGGCCGAACCACATCTTGGTTTGGCGTTTATATCAGACCAATTTTTTCAAGAATATGTTCAGGACAGAGATAATTACCCGATTTTCAACGTAGAAAAATACCAAAAAGACATATACTCTCTAGCAGTCAATTTAAGGAATCCAATTTATCTATCCGATTACTCAGTATACATAGAAAATCTGAAGAAATATGCAGTGGAAAAAGTAAATATGCTTGATAGGAATATTTTATATGTCCCTACGAATCAAGCACCACAGTTTTTGACACTAAACTTCGGATCAGCCGATCATAATAAAAAATTCATTGAATTTGCCAAGAATCAGAAAATAATTGTCTCTGATAATACCGGATGGAGTATTGTCAAACCAGATATTCCTCTTGTAAGGATTGGTCTTTCGGTCAGAATTACAGAAAAAGATATAGATAGATTGGTCGAGATTATCGATAAGTATATAAAAATATAGAGGCCTGTGGGATTGAACCACGAAGCCTCTATTGTTGGAGTTTTAGTTGATTGAATAACTGGCGAATCTCCTCGAGTTCCGCCACCGTTGGTTTCTGCTGGTTGACGAGATATTTTTCACTCGCTTCACCAAACAGTTCCTGGAAGTAGGGAAGCAACTTGGAATCTGCCGATGTTCCCCAGTCGACATAATCGAACATGCCGACGTTGAGTAACGGGTGTTGCGTTGCCCAGTTCAGGGATACCACGCAAGGGTTGCCCGCATATAGCTGTTGCCACCGAAGTATTTCTTGAAGTTGATGCACCCGAGTGGCTTGACTCTCGCCAAGACCAAACAAGACAGCGACTCCGTACTTTAGACCAGCTTCAGTTGCAAGGCTCACTACCTCTTCGTTACGGCACATCCACCCATCAGCACCTCTGCCAATGTTTTTGCTCATGGCTTGA
>CALRCS010000063.1 GCA_943354625.1 Candidatus Nomurabacteria bacterium
ATCATATACCTGAACCTTACAGCACGATTGTATACTGTGACAAATCCTTTAATTCCTCGATACTTTGATTGTATTTTCATTTTGCGCCCATTCAATTAATGAGTGCAGGATGTATGTGAGGTTAGTCATATTATTGTGCCCACGGATAATTTTCTGGTGAAAATTTCCTCGGGCCCGCCTCGGATGCCTTCGCATCCTCCGGCCGGCACCATATGTAAAAAAGTGAGATTGCTCACTTTTTTACATATGGTGCCCCCACCAGGAATCGAACCTGGATTTTCTCCTTAGGACGGAATTGTTCTATCCATTGAACTACAGGGGCAGTACAATGAATATATCACAATTTATTATTTAATTCCTTATAATCTATATCTTTAGACTTCTTGCTAATTCCGCTTCATCAAAGCCTATTATGATCTCACCATCAATATCTATTACAGGCACACCAAGCTGGCCACTTTTATCTACCATAATTTTTCTTTGCTCCATATCACCAGCAACGTCATGTTCGGTATAAACCAAACCATGTGACTTAAAATATTCTTTTGCTAAACCGCAATAATGACACGTCGGCGTTGAATATATTGTTATATTTTTCATGTGTTTTATTATATCATATTTAAATTTACCAATGAAATAATCTAGACCAAAAATTACCAGCGTTTGTTGATGTACTAACTGAAGGTATTACTGGTGGCTGTTTATCTACTATTACAGCAACACTCTCTCCTTCCTTCACAACTCTAAACTTTGTCCTTATTTCATCCTCAATTCCCTGTTCGGTTTTTAGATAATCTATAGATGAAGCAAGATTCTTTTCTCTACTAATCAATTTTTCTAGCTCTATTCTTTCTCTTTCGAGATTTCGCGCGCTTAATTGTGCTTTTTTATATACACCAAAAAGTCCCCTGATGAGAATAACAAGTAGTAAAATTAGGGTAAGCAAAATTATTGGGGAATACAATATTTTTCTTATTTTTCTTTTTTTCTGAAAGTCGTACATTTGATTTATTATGTATAGTATACTATATTTTAATTATGTTTCATCAAAATACAAAAAAGGTATTGCGAGTAGCAATGATGGTTGTGGGGGTTTTGATTATTATTAGTATGATAATACTATACCTTCCGAACATTCGCTATTAAAGTAGTAGAAGACTAGTCTGAGCGCATCATCTTTATAAAAACTTCCTGTGGGATGGTTACGTTTCCGCGACCAAGCTCTTTCATCTTCTTTTTTCCTTCTTTTTGCTTTTCCCATAGCTTCATTTTTCTTGTCCTATCTCCACCGTACATATGTTGAGTAACATTTTTTTGCATACCAGAAAGGGTTTCTGAAGCTATTATACGCCCTTCTGCTTTACCTTGAATCTTTACTGTAAACATCTGCCTAGGAAGTGCCTTATGAAGCTTTTCTACTGAAGCTTTGGCTTCTTCCTCAAGACGACGACGTGCAACTACACGTGTAAAAGCAATGACAGGCTCATCTGCGACTAGAATGTCCAAGCGCACAACATCAGCCTCCCTCATTTCCGCTATTTCATAGGAAATTGACGCAAAACCGGATGAAACACTTTTTATTTCATCAAAAAAATTTCTCATAAGTTCACGTAAAGGCATAATGAGTGTTATGGCATTTCTAGTATTTCCAAAATTATCTGTAGATAAAACTTCTCCTTCATGATTGAAAATACTTTGCATGATGACACCTATATAATCTGGCGGAGTAATGATTTTCATCTTAACAAGCGGTTCAAAGACCTTTACAACTTCATGATCGTCTGGGAAAAGTGCTGGTGAATATATAGTTACAATCTTTTTGTTTTTAAGTTCAACATTATAGGTAATACTAGGTGTAGTTACAACAAGATTTAAACTAAATTCCCTTCGAAGTCTCTCTGTAATAATTTCCAAATGGAGCATACCGAGAAAACCGCAACGAAAACCTCGACCGAGTGTCCCTGAAGCTTCTTCTTCATGTGTAAAAGATGAATCTGAAAGGCGCAAACGTCCAAGCGCCATACGCAGTGCATTAAAATCGTCCTGACTCTCTGGATATACCGATGCCCAAACCACAGGACTTGGAGTCATATAACCATGAAGCGGTGCTGATACATCTTTTATTGAAGCGACTGTATCTCCCACAGAAGCGATTCCTGGCTGTTTTATACCAGTTACAATATATCCGATTTCTCCAACACCAAGAGATTCCACAGGCGTATCATCTGGTGCAAAGATGCCAACCTCGAGAGATTGAAATTTTTCATTTGAGACTTTAAAAATAAGTTGATCCTGCTTTTTTACAGAACCATTCATAACACGGACATAAACAATAACTCCTTTATGATTTGAATATTGAAAATCAAAAACAAGAGACTGGAATTCTTTTGATATAGAGTTCTCTGGAACACTAGGTGCTGGAACCCTTTTTACTACTTCATCTAAAAGATCCATAACTCCTTCACCGGTCTTTCCTGAAACCTTTAGTACATCCTTTTCTTCACAATGTAAAAGTTCGCAAACTTCCTTTATAACTTCAGGAATTCTAGCTAGTGGGGAGTCGATTTTTGATACAACTGGAATAATAGTAAGCCCTGATTCTTGTGCCATGTTCAAGGTCGTAAGTGTCTGCGCTTGTACCCCTTGAGTAGCGTCTACGAGCAAAATAGAGCCTTCCACAGCCTTTAGGGCACGTGATACTTCATATGAGAAATCTATATGTCCTGGTGTGTCTATTAAGTTGAAGATATGCCCTTTCCAAGCCATTCTTACTGGTTGCATCTTTATTGTAATCCCCCTTTCTCGTTCAAGTTCCATACTGTCTAGAACCTGTTCTTGCATCTTTCTTTTTTCAATAGTATTAGTAAGCTCAAGCATGCGATCTGCTAGAGTTGATTTGCCGTGGTCAACATGCGCCATTATGGAGAAATTACGTATAAACTTGGGGTTCATGTAAAATCTATAGTATCAGAAATAGTCTCAAAACCAAAGTAATTGATTTACATACTTAATCTTGCCATCAAAATACTCAATAAATCTCTTACATTATTCTGAGCTTCGACTTCTGTCTTTGAATCAATAAAATCTTTCCACTCTGCAAGAATCTTTTCGTCATTTATATTTCTAATTGAATTTTCTAGTTTTAATCTAGTATCAAAATCTACTTCACCATTTGATTTTATTACTTTATCAACAAACATACGTGTAAATATCAAAATATTATTATTCAAAGTAACTGTATTTGCTCTTTTTTGAATATCATCAAAATTCCCTTTTAAAACAAAATATTCAGCACCAAGAGCGATTAGACCAGCTAAAAGTAGAATCGATGTCCAGATAAAAAATCTTCTTGTGAATATATTGTTCATATTATTTTAATTATTATTAATTCTATTAAAACTATTATTTTCTCTTAATTCTTTTATCAATCTTCTTTCATTCCAGAAATTGATTATAAGTGAAACTCCCAGAATCAATATCATTACAACCCTCCAATCAGCAAATGTCCACAACCATGAATTAGCTCTTACCAACTCAATGTTTGCATGGACTCCATTTCCCTCCTGAACCTTAAATGTATCTCCTTTGTACATTTTATAACCACTTGCTTCTACAGTAATATAATATTCCCCCTCTGGAACTAGGAATGAATATTTTCCAGTCTCATCGGTAATCTGAGGATTTTCCTGATTAAAATCTTGGGCATTCCAAAGTTTTGAACTTTTTACATTTTCATCATTGGACACTTTAAACATAGAAACCTTTGCAGTATTGACTCTTGCCTCTTGTGCCCCAATCTTTTCGAAGACATAACCCTCTGGGTCAACTACAGTTATTAATCTCATTTCTTTTGCGCCAAGCTTTGGATCTGAGTATTTTATTAATGTAATTACTTCATATTCGCCTTCAGTCTGAGGGCCCGCTATTTCTGCAGTATATACGCCATCACGATCAGTGTCGGTATATGCAAAACTAGA
>CALRCS010000064.1 GCA_943354625.1 Candidatus Nomurabacteria bacterium
ACTACTTGCGATATTCCAAATGTTGGTGAAGCAAAATTAAAAAACCTAGCAGAAGACGGAATCGTACGCGTTGGAGCAGAAGTTAGACCAGGAGATATACTTGTTGGAAAGATTTCTCCAAAAGGCGAGACTCAACTTACTCCAGAAGAGAGACTGCTGCGATCTATATTCGGTGAAAAGGCTCGAGATGTTAAGGATACATCAAAAAGAATGGAAGGAGGAAATCGTGGCCGTGTTATTTCTGTTAAAATCTTTTCTCGAGAAAGAGGAGATAAACTAGAGTCAGGAATCATAAAGAAAATCTATATCGAAGTTGCGGAGCTTAGAAATATTTCAGTAGGAGACAAACTCGCTGGACGTCACGGAAATAAAGGAGTTATTTCAAGAATTCTACCAGAAGAAGATATGCCATACATGGAAGATGGAACACCTGTTGATGTTATTTTGACACCACTTGGAGTGCCATCTCGTATGAACCTAGGACAGATTCTAGAACTTCACCTAGGTCTTGCTGCCCACACTCTTGGCTATCAGGCTATAGTTCCACCATTTACAGGTGCAACTGATATTGAAATTAAAGAAGAACTCGTAAAAGCTGGATTTGACGCAAGTGGAAAGATGAAACTACGCGATGGACGAACTGGAGACCATTTTGATCAACCAATTGCTGTTGGTTATATGTATATACTAAAACTTCACCACATGGTCGAAGATAAAATTCACATGCGTTCTATCGGTCCTTACTCACTCATTACACAACAGCCACTTGGTGGAAAGGCACAAGGAGGAGGTCAGAGATTTGGAGAAATGGAAGTCTGGGCACTACTTGGACATGGCGCTGCTCATACACTACGAGAAATTCTAACTATTAAGTCAGATGATATTCAAGGTCGTTCACAAGCTTTCGACTCTATTGTAAAGGGAGAAAGAATGAAAGCTCCAAACCTTCCCGCATCATTTAATGTACTTTTGAAATCACTACGTGGACTTGCTCTTGATGTAGAACTTATTAAAAAAGGAAGGACTGAGGAGGAGACTGAGTAATTTCACCAAAATAATAAAAAATATATGGAAAAAAATACATACAAAAAAATGAGTGACCCACAAGATTTCGATGCAGTGAAGCTAGGCGTTGCTTCTCCTGAGAAAATCCTTGAATGGTCTTTTGGTGAAGTTACAAAGCCAGAGACTATTAACTATCGTACACAGCGTTCTGAAAAGAGCGGACTTTTTGATGAAAAAATCTTTGGTCCAGATAAAGACTATGAGTGTTACTGTGGAAAATACCGTGGAATAAGATATAAGGGTATTACTTGTGAAAAATGTGGAGTTGAAATTACTCGATCAATAGTTCGACGTGAAAGAATGGGACATATCGAACTTGCTACACCTGTGTCACATATATGGTTTCTACGTTCTATGCCATCTCGTATCGGTCTTGTACTTGGAATGACTACATCTGATTTAGAAAAGGTAGTTTATTTTGCCGGATATATTGTTACAAAAATCAATCAAGTAGAAAAAGATGCCTTTTTGAAGGAACTTGATTCAGAATTCCGAACAAAGGTAAAGGCTGCTCAAGATGAAAAGACAAAAGAAGCCCTAAAGGAGCTTGTAGTTACAGCTAGAAAAGAGATTGAAAGTCTTGATCCAGGATTTGTAATGGACGAGGTTCAATATCATAAGTATTCAATGAAATATGGTTCTCTATTCGAAGCCGGTATTGGTGCTGAAGCAATATTTGAGATATTAAAAAAGACTGACCTTGTTAAATTAAATTCAATTCTAGAAGGGGAGTTACAAAAAGCAGGGACTTTAGAAAAAGAAAAAATTACTAAGAGAATTTCTCTTTTGAAATCAATGATAAAGTCCGGAACTCGTCCAGAATGGATGTTCCTTACTCGAATTCCAGTTATTCCACCAGCACTTCGTCCTATGGTTGCTCTTGATGGAGGACGTTACGCTACTTCAGATGTAAATGATCTATACAGAAGAGTTATAAATCGAAATAACCGTCTATTAAAGCTAAAGGAAATAGATGCTCCTGATGTCATTCTTCGAAATGAAAAAAGAATCCTTCAAGAAGCAGTAGATGCTCTTATAGATAATTCCATTCGTCATGGCGCAGCTACTGGAGCCGCAGCAATTCAGGCACAGAAGCGTGCATTGAAGTCCCTTTCAGATAATCTAAAGAGTAAAAGAGGACTCTTCAGACAAAATCTACTTGGAAAGCGAGTTGACTATTCAGGACGATCTGTAATCGTTGTAGGTCCAGAACTAGCACTTGATCAATGTGGTCTTCCAAAGCATATGGCACTTGAACTTTTCCGTCCATTCGTAATATCAGGTCTATTAAAAAGAGAATTGGCTTTCAATATTCGTGGAGCAGGAAAACTTATAGATGAGGGTTCAAAAGAAGTATGGGAAATCCTAGAAGAAGTTATTGAAGGTAAGTATGTTCTCCTAAACCGTGCACCAACTCTTCACAGACTTGGTATTCAGGCTTTTAGACCTACTCTTATTGAAGGTAATGCTATTCAAGTTCACCCACTCGTATGTACAGCATTCAACGCTGACTTCGACGGAGACCAGATGGCAGTACACGTTCCACTTGGAGTTGAAGCACAACTTGAAGCAAAGGAGATAATGGCTTCAAATAAAAATATTCTAAAGCCAGGAAATGGAGATCCTACAATCGTAGCAAAGCTTCTAGATATCGTGCTTGGTTGTTTCTGGGTTACAAAGACCGTTGATGGAGATATAGGAGAAGGGAAAATCTTTGAAAGTCCAGAGGCTGCAGTGATAGCACAGAACTTCGGAGCGGTTACATATCGTTCAAAAATAAAAGTACTTCCAGGCGAGGGTATTAAGTTTAAAGAATTTGATGGAAAAATCTTTGAGACAACTGTCGGAAGAATTCTCTTTAATGATATGCTTCCTAAGGATTATCCTTTTATAAATAAAGAAATTGATAGAAAGAAGCTATCAGGTATTATTGATGAATTGATCATCTCACATGGTATAGCAAAAATTCCAGATATTCTAGATGGTATCAAAACTTTTGGATTCAAATACGCTACACACTCAGGAACAACCTGGGGTATAGATGATGTTGTGATTCCAGAGGGTAAAAAAGCGGTAATCTCTAGTGCAAAAGCTAAATCAGAAGAGGTGATGCAACAATTCGGTGATGGTCTACTTACAGATGAAGAAAGATTAAGAAAAAATGTCGAAATTTGGCACAAAGCAAAAAGTGATGTTGAGAAATTGATCCCGGGATCACTGGATAGAATGGGTTCAGTTTATGACATGGTAAATTCTGGAGCTCGAGGTTCATATTCACAGATAACACAGATGGCTGGTATGAAAGGTCTTATAGCCTCAACTTCTGGCGTAACTATTGAATTCCCAATTCTTTCATGTTCAAAAGAAGGCCTTACACCTATTGAATATTTCATTACAACTCACGGTTCTAGAAAGGGTCTTACAGATACTGCCCTAAATACAGCGAAAGCAGGATATCTTACTCGAAAACTTTTCGTTGTGGCTCAAGATGTGATTATAAATGAGGATGATTGTGGTACAAAGGATTATATTACAATCAAAAAACAGACAGCTTCAGGTATCAATATCCCCCTTTCAAAGAATATTCGTGGACGTGTACTTGCTGAAGATATAGTTTGTCCAGATAAAAAAGTTCTATTTAAAAAGAATCATCTTCTTACAAAGCTAGAGGCCCAGAAAGTAGAGGATACTGGAATTACAGAGGTTCGTGTTCGATCACCACTTTCATGTAAGAGTATAAAGGGCGTTTGTGCTCAGTGTTACGGTGTAGATCTTGGAAATAATAGACTAATAGACCTAGGAGAGGCTGTTGGAACAGTTGCTGGACAGGCTATCGGTGAACCTGGAACTCAGTTAACAATGCGTACATTCCACGCTGGAGGTACGGCATCTGTTGGTGG
>CALRCS010000065.1 GCA_943354625.1 Candidatus Nomurabacteria bacterium
AGAAAAATAAAACCCATAACAATACGCATTGCGAGCACTATATACTTTTGTTTTTTCATATATTTATAATATTTCTAATAATACAATTAACTAATCGTATATATTATAATATGATACCAGTTTAGTGTCTACTTTTTATTATCTATGGTAATATGATTTTAATTAACAATTACATTTTATTAATATGAAAAAATACCCTTTATTATCTATCTCGCTAATTATTATAATTATTGTCGGTATTATTTTAATTTTTACTATTAATAAACCTCCTCAGACCTCTACCCCTTCAAAGTCTCCAATCGTATTTCAGCCAGCTTTGGTGAATATTCCTTTTATTCGTCAGGAAATAAGGATTAGTCCTGAAATTTCACAAAAATTTTCTCTCTCTGAAGTAAAGAATGTTTCCGATATGGAAAAAGCATATGGTTTCAAATTTACCCCAGTGGAACTTGCAAAACTAGAACAGAATAAATTTATTATCAAAAATCTGCTTGATACCAATATACCCGGTGATGGTCTAACTCTCAGAGATAATAACCGAGAATTCTCTGCATTATATGGTATTGTCTCAGGTGATTCTGATTATAAAAAGAGGACTCAAGCAAATGCTCTTTTTATCTCATCTGACTTAATGATGAACCTATTCTCAGTCCTTTCAGCTGATTTATTAAAAGAAACTGAAAATACATATCTATACGAACAGACTTTATCTATGACTAAGGTTATGTATGATGAAGCTCAAAGAAAACTAAATGAAGCAAAATCAGATGCAGATCGTAAACAATGGACCAAAGTACGCAATTATTTTGCTATACCATATGCTCTACTTTCAACGTCAGTAAGTCCAATCACAGCCAAAAGTTACTGGAATTCTGATTCTAGTGAGCGAGGTATAAGTGTTGATGAAGCCCAAGCTGATTATAAATCTAAAGACAAAGGTGTAGATAGTTATGAAAAAACCTCAGAATTTGTAAAAAGTCTCAATTTGGGTGCGGATAGTGAAAAGATTGTACTCATAGACCTAAAACAGGCATATGAAGCTAGTGTAAGTCGTGGTACGCCTGAGATTTTTGCAGAAGAATTCAAAGATTTACCACCAAATATTAGAGTGGGGATTCCTTTTACACTATTTAAACCACGAGGAACATACACTAGTAGCTCACTACGTCGCCAATATTTCCGTGCAATTCAATGGTATCAGCAAATCCCATTTCTTTTAAGTAGTAAAGATTTAACAAATTACGCTGTTGATATTGGCGAATTAATACATAACAATCCTGATGTTGAGAATCAATACAAATCATTTTCTTCTTTTATAGCATTTATTGTAGGAGAAGGTGATGATCTCAGTGTAGCGGATTATGCTTCAGCTGTTGCTAGCCTGGGTGTAGACAAAGCTCATGATCAAAAATTATTGAATGAATACTTGAGTAAGACAAAACCCGATGCAAAAATAAAAGCTATGCCTGTTGATATAAATTCTAGTGCAAATATCACTGTGGCTGATGAATTGCAAGCTATACGTGGTATGCGTTTTATGAGTCAAAAGTTTATTCCTGATTCATATTGGACAAGTAAACTAACGCAAGGAGATGAAGCACCAGCTGTGAGTGGGAAAAAATTACCAGATCAAGCTTCTATGCTGGAGGTTATGTCTATGCTCGGATCACCATATGCTACGACACATTTATCAGATCTACCATTCTATACAAATTACAAACAAGCAATAGATACTAGATTAAATGAATTAAAATCTGAAACAAAAGGATGGAATGATAGTTACTGGCAGAGCAATTTGTACACAAGTTCACTTTGGACGGTCTCTGGTCTATACGAATGGTTAATAACAAATCATTCTGCATTACCACAATTTATGCAATCAACACCTTGGGAAGCAAAAAATCTCCTTACTGGCTCAGGTTTCTGGACAGAGTTGCGACACACCTCACTTCTATATGCAAAGCAATCCGCAGCAGAACGTGGTGGAGGAGGTGACAATTTCTGCGATCCTCGCAAGGTTCCAGAGCCTGCAAAGGGATACGTAGAACCACAAGCCGAAGCTTATGATCGACTATTCTACACTGCAAAGCGTCTTGATGCAGAATACAAAGCACGTAAATTTGATTTAAATAATTCTCCTAAATTAGAAAATTACATCAAGCTTCTAGATACTATTCGCGAATATACAAAATTGGAACTAGAAAATAATACATTCAAAGAATTAACAATAGCAAAGACGAGACTTTTGGCTGATGATAATAATAAAAGCTGTGTCGAGTACTTCATTGCACCAGAATCAACTATTAAAAGAAATAGTGAAAAAAATTCATACCTCGATCCTGTTAGTCGATGGGAAGAACTCCGAGTAACTTTATTGGATCAAATACGTGCTACTTTACCAGTTCCTGTTGAAGGACCAATTATTGAAATGAAAGATAAAAGAGTTGCAGTAGTAGCAGATATACACACAGATAAAGATGGTGGAGTTCTTGAAGAAGGAACTGGAGTACCCCGAATAATATTCGTAGCAGTGAAGGACGCCAATGGTCCAAGATTGACGGTAGGATTTACCTATTCTCAATACGAAACCATAAGTGGTGATCGATTAACCGATGAGACATGGCAAGATAATTTCTATTCAAACTCAGGTAGTGATTACTCTTTAACTTACAAGCCAAAGAATACTTGGCCAAATATTAACAAATGGTTCGAAGAACTTCTTGGAAACAAATAGTCTTTGGTATTGTGCTTTTTGCGCTAATTCTAGCTTTTACCCTGAGAGCCCGTTTTCTACATGATTCATCAATAAAAAGCCCTGTCTATTCTGCCACTAATGAATCACTGGATCTAGCTATACTTGATGGAATAGTTGGTGCCGAAAAGGAATCTACACAAAAAAGTGAAGAAAATATAAAAGCTGTTGTAGTCCCACATCATCTAATCACCCCAAAATCCATTGCTTTGGGTATAAAAGCGTTGGCATCCTCAACACCGCGAGTAATCATTATTATCTCACCAGATCATTATGCTTTATGTCCAAAATTATTATGTACAACAAAAGGTAGTTATGAGAGTTTTTTTGGAAAAACCATTATCTCAGAGAGTGACGTAGCTCAACTAGAAAAGTCTCCACTCGTAGCTGACTCAGAATTATTTGATATGGAACATGGTATATATTCAATTGTTCCATTCATTAAACACTATATTCCAGATGCACAAATCATACCCATCGCTATATCTCAAAAGGGTAGAGGGACAGAAAAGGAAAGGGTTGAAATAATAAGACTATTAAAGCCTTTATTAGCTCGAAAGGATGTTAGTCTTGTGATCAGTAGTGATTTCTCCCATTATTTACCTTTAGCTGAATCAAAGATAATGGATAAAAAGACACAAAACTCATTCTGCTCAGGTAATAGCCAGGAAATTCTAACACTAAATAATCCAAGTCAAAGCGATTGCCCTTTATGTTTATGGATATTAGAACAACAAGCAAAAGAACTAGGATTTTGGAATCCAGAGATGATATCTCATACTAATTCAGCAGATTTACTGCGCGATGCATCAATTAAAGAGACGACGAGTCATTTTGTTTTTACTTTATCGGAAATTCCTTCTTTCAATGAATGTTTAAAGTAATGATATAATAAGTAAAAATATCCAATAATATAATCATAAAATATGTCTACCGATAAAAAAACAACAGAATCGTACGACAATTATGCAGAAAAATGGGCAAATAGAATGCGCAGTGGTAATAATACTGCACATGAATATCTTGAAAAGCCAGCTATGTATGGAAAGTTATCAGATCTTACAGGATGTATATTTAAAATATTGTAAAATTGACCCCGAATACCTTACTGAGAGACTTAGTCAGGAAATTCCTTCTGGATATATGAGGGTTGCAATTCCCAAATTAGAATTCCTTGCTAAACAGTATGGATTAAATAATCCGTACTCT
>CALRCS010000066.1 GCA_943354625.1 Candidatus Nomurabacteria bacterium
AATAGATCATCATATCGTCCACCACCAAAGACTGATCGGCGGTTTTCTGGGTTTTTATCAAATACTTCAAAAATAATTCCAGTATAATAATCCATTCCACGGGTAATTGTTTGATCAAAAATGGCATTGGTAATACCAAGTTTTTCTAGTCCAGCTAGTACATCCCGCACTTCTTTTATTCCAACATGTTCTTCTTTTGTTTGATTAAAATGAGTAGTAAATTCTTCGAAATTCTGTGAATTCATTAGTGTTATAAACTGTGCAGACTTTTTTGGATCAACTAATATAGACTCAGCACCAGAAATAAAGACTTCTGCTGGAATTTTTCTTTTTTGATCTATTAATTTTAGTAATTTATGTGAAGCTTCAGGATCTAGATTAAAAATATCATCAGTAATATATTTTAGTATTTTTCTATTTCCAATTCGAACTTCAAAATCAGTATCCTTTAAGCCATAACCTTTTGTTATTTCATAAGCCATTGCAATACATTCGATTTCAGCCTGTATAGAATCAACTCCGAAAATATCCACATTTAATTGCCAAAATTCACGCAAACGGCCCTTTTGGGGTTGTTCATATCTGAAAAAATTTGGCATAGAAAACCATCGTAGAGGGTATGCAAGTTCACGTTTTCGTCCAGCAACCATTCTGGCAACTGTCGGTGTCATTTCTGGGCGAAGCATTACTTCACGATCTCCTCGGTCTTTGAAAAGATATGATTGCTTTTCTATTATTTCCTCACCAGTCTTTGCTCGGTAGAGGTCAGCTGGTTCTAGGACCGAAGCATTGTATTCTTGATAACCGTATTTTTCACATACAGAGCGCCATATACTAAATATTTGATTTTGAATTGCCATGTCTTCCGGGTAGAAGTCGCGCACTCCCTTATAGGGATCGGTTGATAAGTTTTTGTTCATAGGGTACATTGTAACAAATATGTATTTAACATACAAAAGACTTGGGGAGACGCCACTTGAATGCCTAGAACGCACTCGTATTGAATATGGTAAATCTAAAGAGATTCCAATGACCTATGCTGGCAGGCTAGACCCTATGGCAGAGGGTCTGCTTATTATTCTAGTTGGTGGAGATTGTAAAGATAAAGAAAAATATACAAAGATGGATAAAGAGTATGAGTTAGAGGTTCTCTTTGGAGTTTCGACCGATACGCATGATACACTGGGAATTATTCAGGATATAAATAAAAAAGATTTTGATTCTATAGATTTTAAAAAATACATAGGCAAATTTACTCAGGAATATCCTAGATACTCCTCAAAGATTATTGCTATGAAAGAAGTGCCAGATGAAATGCCTACTAATGAAGTTGAAATTTTTGATATAGAGCAAATAGGTTCAAAGGCACTGTCAGGGAAAAGAGTTACAGAATATGTGTTGGAAAATATTAAAAAGGTGAATGGCGACTTTAGGCAAGATGAAATTACTGAAAAATGGAAATATTTTAGCCAAAAACATGAACTCACAAGATTTATAATATTAAAATTAAAAGTAAGTTGCTCTAGCGGAACATATATGAGGTCACTAGCACAAAGGATAGGTATTGACTCCGGTATTCCTAGTCTTGCATACTTTATTAAAAGGACTCGAATTAATGGCTATAAAATTTAAGATTTGTTAATATGGATATATGAGGAAATTGATTATAAAGGAGGGGCCAATAGTATTTCTAAGGGATGTCATGATTATGGAAATATTGGCTACAATACTGTTCTTTCTCGCTTCTTTCATTACAAATTACGAAATGTTGTATAAAGCCATTTTTTTATCAAACTATATCCGTTATGATATTTTTACAATATTTTTATTCTCATTTTTCCAACTTTCATATATCTCTACCCTATTTTTAAATTGGTATTTCTCTCATTTTGAGATTTTGGAAAAAGAAATAGTAAAAAAGTCAGGGATTTTGTTTAGAAGAAAGAAGTCTGTAAGTATGCAGGAGGTCGCATCAGTTGAGGTCTATCAATCCCCATTAAGTAGGATGATGAATCACGCTACTATTATTCTTGAACACAATAACGGCAGAGTTACAAAGCTAAAAAATATTTCAGGTTTTGATGAATACGTTCATGTCATAAAACAAATGGTCTATAGTGCTTCAGGCAGAGTTCTTACTCGTGATCCAAAAGTCTTGATCGAAGAGGGAGAAAACTTTTTTCTAGAATTCAAAGAAACATTACGTCATGATGGTAGAAAAGGTGAGGTAAGTAAAGAAATGGAAAAAATGTCCATGAAGACTATTGTAGGTTTTTTGAATGCTGATGGCGGAACACTAATAATAGGAGTAAATGACGAGGGTAAGGTTACTGGACTTGAAAGTGATTATAAATCTTTACCAAAAAAGAACCGTGATGGGTTTGAAAATCATTTAAATATGCTTGTAAAGACTACGATTGGTCTAGCTTTTTCAAAATATGTAAGTGTAAAATTTGAAAGGATTGAAGATAAAGATATTTGTCTTGTAACTGTTAGAGAAGGGCACAGACCAGCGTATCTGAATGTTGGTGATAAAAAAGAAGATTTCTATGTGAGAGTGGGGAATACAACTCAACCATATTCAATGAGTGAGGCAAGTGAGTATATAAAGACGCATTGGGGGTAATTATACCCCAAACACAACCTTCTCTAACTCATGAATACTTACTTTATGATCTTGTTCTAGTATATGTTCAATATTTTGTGCCCTTACTTCATATCTTCCAATATGTCCTTCTATTTTTCCTATTTTATCATCAATTGTATATAACTGATTATTAATAGTATCAAATTCAAATTCCATTCCTAATAACTTTTTATCTATTTCATCAAAACGCTTATCATGTATATTAAGTTTTTCATGAACTAATGCAAATTCTCTGGCTGTACTAGCTGCTAATGATCCGACTTCTTTTTCTATAATCTTTTTAAGATCATTTGTGAGATCCTTCCTTAACTCGATTATATATTTTGGTGTTTTTTCTTCAATCATATTTTTTATCTTGTTAAAAGTTAGTAATTTTAAACCGTCACGCAAATGTAAGAGATGTGATTGGGATAAGTATAATAAAAAGCACTAGATTTTGTCCAGTGCTTATTATTTATTTCTATGTCTTATTTATAAATTAATCCTTCCTTTTTGCTTTTGCTCTATCTGTATCCGTTAAAAACTTTTTTCTCAAACGTACATTTTTGGGGGTGATTTCTAGGTATTCATCTTCTCGCATTGTTTCTAGTCCTTTTTCTACATCTATTTTCCAAGCGGGAGTAAGCATGATGTGTTCATCGTTTCCAGAGGATCGCATGTTTGACATTGCCTTACCTTTACATGGGTTTACATCCATATCATCTCCTTTTGAAGTATCTCCAACAACCATACCTTCATAAACTTCTGTAGTGGGCTCGATAAATACACGTCCTCTCTCCTGAAGATTCCAAATAGCAAATGCAAGAGCTTTTCCAGTCATCATAGATGTCATAGATCCTGTTGCATGTTTTTCTATTTCTCCTGCATAAGGTTTAAAATCTATAAAACGACTAGCTAGAATTCCATTTCCTTTTGTATCAATAACAAAAGCACTTCGATATCCCAGAAGACCACGAGTAGGGATTTCAAAAAGCATACGAGTTATTCCTTCTTTTGTCTTCATATCTATCATAGTCGCTTTTCTTTTTCCTAATTTTTCAATTATAGAACCAGTAAATTCATCTGGAGTATCAATAGTAAGTTCTTCAAAGGGTTCACTTTTTACTCCTTCGATTTCTTTTATAATAACCTGTGGTTGAGAAACTTGGAGTTCGTATCCTTCACGTCTCATGTTTTCTAGAAGAATTGCAATATGGAGTTCTCCGCGACCATATACTCTATAGTATTCACTAGATGAAAAATCTACTTTCAGTCCGACATTGAT
>CALRCS010000067.1 GCA_943354625.1 Candidatus Nomurabacteria bacterium
AAGAAATAAAAAAATTCACCGATATTGCATGCTTCACTGATGTTATAGAAGGATTACCAAAAGGACTCGAATCAAGTACAAAAGAAAGAGGGGTAAATCTATCTGGAGGACAACAACAAGGACTAGCTCTAGCGCGGGGATTACTAGCAAGTAAGGATAAAGAGATAATACTTCTTGATGAGCCGACTAGTAGCCTAGACAAAGCAACTGAAAATGAAGTCTACAGGAATATCTTCAAGAGTTTCCCTGAAAAGACAATCATCTCCACCGTTCACGGTTTACACCTTCTTCCCATGTTCGACATTATCTACGTTTTCAACAATGGTGAAATAGTTGGACGAGGCACAGTATCACAGCTTCTAGAAAACTGTCCGAAGTTCAAAAAACTTTGGGTAGCCATGAGAAGTGTAGAGTTAATTGAAAAGGAATTGATAGAAAACGGAAATTAAAATTCAACTAAAAAGCCACACGGGTCACTGATGAAATGTCGGTGGCTCTTTTTTTTGCTATAATACCCTCATGCCACGCTTCATCCACCTCCATACCCACAGTCATTATTCCCTACTTAATGCCCTACCAAAAATAGACGACCTTCTTGATGAGGCAAAAACATTGAATATGCCGGCTTTAGCCCTTACTGATGCTGGAAATCTTTATGGCGCTGTGGAATTCTATAAAACAGCAAAGAAAAAAGGAATTAAACCTATTCTCGGTGTAGATTTCTACGTTGCCACTCGTACTAGAAAAGATATGCAGGCTGGAATAGACAATCGTCGTACTCGCCTAGTCCTTTTGGCCAAAAACTATGAGGGATATAAAAGTCTAATCAAACTCGTAACTGATTCTAACTTAGAAGGATTTTACTATAAACCACGCATCGATCGAGAGCTCATGGAAAAATATAAAAATGAACTTATATGTATTGCACCATCTTTTTCTTCAGACATTTCAAATGCTTTAAAAAATAAAAATGTTGAAAAAGCAAAAGAATGCATCAATTTTTATAAAAAAGTCTACGGCACTGATAATTTTTTCATAGAGATCACTCGTCACCCAGAAATACAGGGACATGAGGGCTTAATGCAACAACTTATAAAACTAGCAAAAGAAACTGGAACTCAAATCGTTGCTGGGCATGACGTTTACTATTTACACCAAGAAGATAAAAGTGCGAGGGATACCTTAATGCTAGTGAATACTTCTGGAGATATGTCGGACAGAAATTCTGCAGGTGGAGCTGGCTCTATGGATGGTGGAGGTGAAGAGGAGGAAAATTTCTCTTTCATTTCTGCTGAAAGAGCAGAGGAGCTTTTTCATGATATTCCAGAAGCACTCGATAATACTGTAAAAATTGCAGACATGTGCAATCTCGACCTCGGACTAGGTAAATGGTATTTCCCTAACTTTATTGTAGAAAGTGGACTGTCACATGATGAAGAACTCAAACGTCTTGCTTATGAAGGAATTCCAAAACGCGGTCTAATGCAAACAAAAGAAGTCGTAGATCGTCTAGAATATGAATTAAAAGTTATTAAAGATAAAGGATATGCTCAATACTTTCTTGTGGTATGGGACCTCCTTCGTTTTGCTCATGAAAATAAAATACTAACAAATATTCGAGGGTCGGTTGCTGGCTCGCTTGTAACATATTTGACCCAAATCACAAACGTAGATCCTTTGGCATATAAACTTCCCTTTGAAAGATTTCTAAACCCAGAGCGTCCATCTGCACCTGATATCGATATGGACTTTGCCGATAATCGTCGTGATGAAGTCATCGAGTATACTCGCCGTAAATATGGTCATGACAAAGTAGCTCAGATCGGTACATTCGGAACTATGATGGCTAAAGGTGCAGTACGTGATATAGCTCGTGCTATGGGATTTCCATACGATACAGCAGATCGTATTTCCAAACTTATTCCGCTTGGCGCGCAAGGCTTTCCAATGACTATTGATAAAGCTCTCGCAGAAGTCCCAGAGCTAAAAGATGCGTATGAAAAAGAGCCTGACACAAAACGCATTATTGATATGGCAAAAAAAATAGAAGGCTGTGCCCGTCATATTTCCGTGCACGCAGCCGGTGTAGTGATTTCTCCAGATGCATTAACTGAACACGTTCCACTACAGTACGATACAAAGAACAAAGAGGATGCAAATGGAAATCCTATAAGAAAAATCATTACCCAATACGATATGCATGCAGTTGGTGAAGATGGCGTCGGTCTTTTAAAATTTGATTTTCTTGGAATAAAAAACCTATCAATTCTTGCTGACGCTGTTGAACGAGTAAAAAAGATCGATAATATAGATATTGATATTGAAAATATCCCACTTGATGATAAGAAAACTTTTGAAATGCTTGCCCGTGGTGAAACTATAGGTCTATTCCAACTAAACGGTAGTGGTATGACAAAGTTTCTGGTTGAACTGAAGCCTACAGTAATACATGACATAAATGCTATGGTAGCCCTTTATCGTCCAGGACCTTTGGAATCAATTCCTCAATACATAGAAAGAAAACATGATGCAAGTAAGGTGGAATATTTGGACCCTCGAATGAAAGATATTCTAGATATGTCATATGGAGTTATCACTTATCAAGACGACGTCATGATGATCGCTATTAAACTTGCTGGATATTCCTGGCTTGAAGCAGATAAACTTCGAAAAGCTATGGGTAAGAAAATTCCAAAAGAAATGGAGGAACAGAAAGAAAAACTCCTTACAGGTTTCGTAAAAAATGGTATGGGAAAAAGAGACGCTAGTGTGCTTTGGAAATTGATCGAACCATTCGCTGCTTACGGTTTTAATAAATGTTTGACTGGAGATACAAGAATTATTAATTCCAAAAATGGAGCTGTTACTACCATCGAGGAACTTTACAAAAATAACTTAAAAATAGAGCTTCTTTCACTGTCTCTAGATTTATCTCTATCAAAAAATCAAATAACAGCTGTAATGGAAAATGGAGAAAAGGAGGTATTTGAATTAGTCACGCGGACCGGTAGGAAAATTAGAGCGACTTCAAACCATCCATTTTATACCCTAGCTGGTTGGAAAAATCTAGAAGAATTGAATGAAAGACAAAAGATAGCTATTCCACGTAGCCTTTCAGTAATCAAAGGAAATACATCAGACATTAATAAAGCTGCAACCCTTGGATATCTCCTATCTGAAGGAAATCTCTGCCACCCTCATGGTGTGTTTTTCTATTCAACACAGAAAGAAGAGGTAGATGATTTTATAAAATACGCAAGCTCATTTAAAAATTCTCAATTCACTCTTGATAAAAGTAAATCTGCAATTGCAGTGTATTGTGGACAAAAGGACCAAAGTAAGGGAAATAAAATTGTTGAATGGATAAAAAGTGAAGGACTTTTTTATCATAAAGCTACAGAAAAGTTTATACCGAGATCAGCCTTTGAATTTGATAATGCTTCCCTTTCAACTTTGATTGGAAAAATGTGGCAAGGAGATGGGTGTGTAAGCGTACAAAACGAACAAATATATTATGCAACCAGTTCAACAAAATTAGCCGTAGATGTGCAACATATACTTCTCCGACTGGGAATAATGTCAAATTTGCATACCAAAAAGTTTAAATACAAAGGTAGCCATAAAGTAGGATATACAATTGTAGTAACAGGAAGAGAAAATATTTTGAATTTCCGTAGTACAGCCGGACAAAATTTGATTGGAA
>CALRCS010000068.1 GCA_943354625.1 Candidatus Nomurabacteria bacterium
AATTATCATGCTTGAAATATTTCTAACTACTAACCAAACATCTTTAAGTGCAGGGATACTATTAAAAAAGTCTCCAGTGTGTGTTGTTAGGTTTACGGATATACTAAGAAAAATACCACTTATAGTTACCAACCATGAGGTAAGGCCAAGAAACCAATTTGCAACTATAGAGATAGCCGAATTTACAACTGACATCGCAGGGCCCTCAAGCCACCCAGCAGCAAATGATTCCTGTGGCACTATCACAACCCCCACTACTGTGAGTATCATGACTACAAGAAAAATTTTGGTGAATATCTTTTTCATTTATTTATAATTGTCGACACTTAAGTAGTAGCCTTGTTGCGGTATCTTTTTTATCCTTTGTATCTTCTGTCACTTTTGTAATGTCATTTTTTGATATCACAATATCTTCTGCTGATATCTGGCTTTCATCACTAAATATTCCAGAAACATTATTACTATTTGCTAACAATCCTTTGTTATTTGTTGTTGAATTAGAATTTTTTTCTATTTCTATAATCTTATCTAGTTTTGCTTGTGCCTCATTAACCTCACCATTTAGTCTTGTAAACAAAGCTGTAATTTCTGGATCTGCTAATAAGCTATTAACTTGTGAGAGATTTGATGCCGCAATATCTTTATCTGTTTGGCTCAAGGAAGCTATTTTAATTCTATCGTCATAGCATACTTTTGCATCATTTAGATTTTTTGTTATTCCTACAACTATATCTCTGGCAGCTTCTTTATTTTTCTTATACTCGATGGTAGGGTTTTTAACAGCCGCAATTTGTTTTATAATATCAGCTTTTGTCTCAATGAAATTAGGATCATTTGGATCAGTAATACTTGCTGTTGTTTGGTCCATGTATGACTGTTTTTTATCACTTCCTGGTACAGCTTGTTTCTTGCTTACGCCTGTTAAACCTTTTTGTAATACTTGAGTTACAAGTTGGGCAAAAAGTGCATCAACAATTTGGTTTATACTATCAACAAGCTCTAGCTCGCGTAGTGGACCGTTTAGATTGTTTTGTAGTGAACCAGCTATTACTGTTCCGGGAGTATTTATCGGACAATCTTCAGGATTTTGGTATTGTTGTTTCAACGTTCCCTCATTGTATTGTTGTATAGCTTCGTCTTCATTTGTTGGGGCTGCTTGATTAAATTGGGCTATAGCCTGATCCTCATCAACTGGGTGTATAGAATTATTGTGGGCAATTCTTTCTTTTTTACAGTTTGGATCTCTCCAAGATAAAAATCCATTTCCGGCGCCTAACTCTTCTTTCTTACCTTCTTGTGCATTTGCCACACGCCAAGAAAGCTCACTTTCTGCTGTTAGGTATGCACCGTAAACATTGTTTTGAGGTTCTGTGGTCATAGATACGAATGCTGGCCATCCTCCCTGTCGGAAATCCCCCGCCATAAAACCTTTCATAGATTTACCATTTAAAGTAGCTTTATCTACAGCATTTTCTGTATTTTTTATTATTTTTCCTAGAGTACATGTATATCTTTTTAGGATTTTTGGGTGATATTTAAAATTTAGAGCAAGCTTCAAGTCAATACTAAAAGGATCACAAAGGGCTGTGAGTGGCCCGCCATTCTTTGCTAGAAATTCACCAGTAGCTTGGTCTGCTACATCAAGAAAAAAGTCTCCAGGATTTTGTAGAAAAGCTGGGCTACCTTCAAATCCTGAATTTATCCAGCTGACCACCTGGGCAGTAATAGTACGGATTAACTGTTTTGCTAGCGCCACTGCAATTTTTGTTAATATAGTATCTTTGTATTTTGTATAAAGGGCAGCCGCCGCAGTTACCTTCGTACTTATTGCTGTAGCTGAACTTTTAATAGCGTTAATAGTTGATTGAACTATATTTCCTGCGTCTGCGACGGGTAGACCAGATGCTCCGGCCTCCTTCGGAAAAATAAATAAAGGAAGAACAATAACAAAAATTAATATAAAAGAAATTATTTTTTGAATTTTTTGATTAAAAAATATTTTCATATAATCCTAAATAATTAAAATAACTTTTTATTGCACTTATGGCATTGTATAGATTTGTCAGTGCTGTTTCATAATATGCCACAGCCTGTATTCCTTCAATAGGATTCACTCCAGAATTCCTAAATGACTGAGCAATAAAAAGAGATCCATTCATAGCATTTATGAGATCTAGATGCATCAGTTCCATAGGTTTTGGAACTTTTATTTTTAATAAAGCATTTATTGTATTTTTATAACTTAAAATAATTGGATCAATTTCTTTTAATAATTCAGGATTTTCTTGTTCACTCGCTTCTAGGGTTATCACGCCTTCATCTCTAGAATTTATCATGTATTTTTTGTACACTTCACTAACTTGTTCCCCATAAAGTTTTATGGCTTCATTACTACTATCAGATTTTGTGAGTATCTCTGTTATCTTATAATCCTTTGGTTCTGCCAATACAATATTCCCTACAGTTTGTTTTGCTAGACTTTCGCGACTCGCTTTATCTTCTGATGAGCCGAGCTGTCGAAGTTCCATATATCTAGCAAAAAATTCCCTACTTATGGTATCTACCTGATCAAGTTTTTCAGGGGCCACTTTCGTAAGGTCATTTGTTGTTGCGGATTTTGCTAAGGAAGGTTTACTCTTTGGATCATTTGGGTTTGTGCCAACAAGAATTTCTTCCCAGTCTTTACTACCATCACCATCTGTATCTATGTTTTGTGGAGAGTCAATACTATTGGTAGAAGCAACTAAATCATTTTTTGAATTTTCTGCAACATATGTGTTATTGATTGGTTTATTTCTGTATTCAGCAAATACAAAACTTCCTATAACTAGAAGGATTGCTACTGTAATAAACAGAATATTTTTATTGCGATACTTCACACGGGTAGTATCATAGATACTGCGCAAATTATATCAGGATATATAGTTATCTCCTACGATTTTTTTCCACATATCTAGAGTAATATTTTCTGCCCTGAGATCTTTTGACCAATTCTCTTTTTCCCATAGAGACTCAAGTGTGTTTTTTGCAATCCTGTCTTCCAAATTTCTTATTACTACTTTTCTTTTATGAGCAAAACCGGTTTTTAGGACTTCAAAGAAGTTTTTTTCATTAATTGATGCAAAAAAATCCTTGGAGATGTTATCTATCATGATTATCGCTGAGTCCACATTTGGTATTGGCCTAAAGAATTTTCTAGGGACTGAACATATGTATTTGGGATGACCATAAACCTTTACTGAGATTGATAGGATACTCTCTTTTTCATCAACTATACGTCGGGCCACCTCTTTTTGGAGCATTATGACCATTTTTGCTGGCGGATTGGTGGATTCTAGGAATTTTCTAAGAAATTCTCCAGTTATGTAGTATGGGATATTGGCAATTAGAATATAGTTTTTTTCGCCTTTTTTGAGTTTATTATGATTATTTTCATCAAATTCTAGTATATCGCCGTGTATTAGCTCAAGTTGGCCGTTTTTTATCTCATTTATGAATTTTTCTTGTAAAAAAGGGATGGCTCTAT
>CALRCS010000069.1 GCA_943354625.1 Candidatus Nomurabacteria bacterium
AAGGTTTCTATGATACCTAACCTATACATTATCCTTATCTGTAAATCCCACTGCTCCTTTACCTTAAGCTGTTCGAGAGTTACTATTTGTTCTTGTTCTAAAGGTAGACCTTCTGGTTTCATAGATAGAGTTTAGCATGGATTGGGAGGGGAAGGTAATTCCTACCAACTTCCACTTGATCCTCCACCACCGGACCCACCTCCACCAAACCCTCCGAAACCACCTCCTCCTGACCCACCACCTCCAAAACCTCCCCAGAATCCTCCTCCCCGACCAAATTTATCTCCGACAAATTTTGATAATAAAAAATCAATTAGAAGTCCAACTAAAATCAAAACTACAGTAATAAATACCCAAATAATGAGACCTGTAGTGATAAATGCAACAATACCTATCAAGCCACCGAGAACCCCACCGAGCCACCATGATTTGGATTTAGCCATAATGCGTACTAGAGAAAAACCAATAAGAAAAATAAAATATATCACTAACTCCCAATAATTAAAATTAGCTTTATTAGTTATTGATTGCTCTGGTATTGAATAACTCGCTTCACTTTTTACTACAGAAAGAATAGCATTTGTTCCATTCACAATTCCCTTTTCTATATTCCCTACTTTAAACTCAGGCAAAATAATCTTTTGAATAATTCCATTTGACTGTGCATCGGTCAAAACTCCCTCAAGTCCATAACCAACTTCTATACGAACCTTTTTATCAGTGGGTGCTATAAGAAAAAGTACACCATTATCCCTACCTTTTTGACCTATCTTCCATTCTTCAAAAAGTTTTACTGCGTAAGTTTCTATTGTTTCATCACCAAGTGCTGGTATAGTCACTACTGATATCTGATTTGTAGTCTGAGAACTAAAATCAGATAATGTTTTATTTAATGTAGATACCTGCTCCACGCTTAATACTTTTGCGAAATCATTAACAAAACCCTGGGGTTTACCAGGGCTTGTATATGCATATACGTAAGATGCACTAAAAGATATTATTAATGTTGCTATAATCGCAACTCTCTTCATATATTAGAATTTAACCGCTGGAGCTACTTCTGCACCTTTTGTTACTTCAAAATATGTTCTTTCTTTGAATCTAAACATAGAAGCTATAACTGAACTAGGAACTCGCATAACTTTTAGATTGTATTCTTTTACAGTACTGTTAAAACGTGATCTAGCTACTGTTATGCGATTTTCTGTACCCTCAAGCTGGGACATAAATGTCTGCATAGTCTCTGATGATTTTAGTGTTGGATAGTTTTCTACAACAGCCAATAGTCTACCCAGAGCGCCTTCTACCTGACCAGCCGCTGCGGCTTTTGTATCTGCCGTTGTTGCACCTGAATACTTTGTTCGTGCATCTGCAATAGCTGTAAATATTGTCTGCTCTTGTTTCATAACGCCCTTTACTGACTCTACAAGGCCAGGAATTAGGTCAAAACGTCTCTGATAATCAACATCTATTTGTTTTAATTGAGTTTCTGCATTTATGTTTAGAGTGACAAGGGAATTGTATGTTGATAATATATACATTCCCACAAGCACAACTACGACTACAATACCAATAATTATTTTTTTCATATACTTTATAATTTATAAATTATTTTTTTGGTGAAGCTTTTGTCTCGTCTTGTCCAGTAGGAGTAGCCACAAATTTAAATGACTTTACCATGTCCTTAAACTGAGTATCGGCTATATCGACTAGTTTTGTATTATTTGCTGCTGCTTTTGTTGCATCTGTTCCAGCTAGACCTTTACTTGTAGGGCTAGTACTAATAGATGAGTAAGAGAAGAAGTAACATATTGAATCTTTCTGGAGAGAATACATTCTATTGAAAAAATGTCGACTCTGTACTGTATTTGATAGAGAAATCATACTAAAACTCAAATCACCAACAGCGAGTGTTGATCTTTCTTTTATTGAAGTTACTGGTGGGAAAGCACATTTACCTGATATAACATCAATCTTTACCTCTAGATTACCTATAGTATTTTTTTCTTTTGAATCTATAGGAATAATGAAGTTTATACTATTGGCTGCCTCTGTTTTATCCCAAGCTGTAGGATACTTTACAGAAAATCCGAGCTCATCATTTTTATATTCTGAAATATTAGTAGAAACCGCCACCGTCTGGCTAGCAGAAAGAGAAGTGGTTGTAGAAGCATTACCTGATTTATCAGGATTTAATGCACTCGGTGAGCTATTAAACCTCCAAATAACGGCACCTGCAATGATAATTACCAAAATTATAAATAATATTTTTTTCATATTGGTAGACAGTATAGCAAATATTAGTAATCCATGCCAGCTCTGTCGTTTGTACTAGGTTTTTCTTCTTTTACTTCATCAGCTATAGCAACTTCTGTAGTTAATAATATTGCAGCTGCTGAGCAAGCGTTCAATACACCTAAACGAGTAACCTTTACTGGATCGACAATACCCAAGGCAATCATATCGGCAACCATTACGTCATTTAATGCATCATACCCGGCATTTCCCTTTCCACTCTTAACTTTTTCTACGATAACTGAACCATCGTCCTTACCAGCGTTTATTGCAATCTGCTTTAGTGGTGATTCCATTGCCTTTAAGACAATTGCATATCCTAATTCATATTCTTTTGATGGATGACTTTTATTTACTAAACTATCAGAAACTTTTTGAGAAGCTTTTATGAGTGCAACGCCTCCCCCTGGTACAATACCTTCTTCAATAGCAGCTTTTGTCGCATTTACTGCGTCCTCAATTTTTAATTTTAAATACTTCATCTCAGTTTCTGTAGCTGCACCAACACGAATAACAGCTATACCACCAGAAAGCTTAGCAATCCTCTCATCTACCTTCTCTTTCTCGTATTTTGAATCAAGGGCATCTCTTTGTGCTTTTAGTTCAGAAATCCTAGTTTCTATATCTGTTTTTTTACCTTTTCCACCGACGATAATACTCATGTCTTTTTTAGAAATAACCTTGCGAGCTTTACCAAGCATTGAAATATCTGCATTTTCAAAATTTATACCTACTTCATCAGAAATGATCTTTGCACCGATAGTAACTGCAATATCTTCAAGTATTTCTTTCTTTTTATCCCCATATCCTGGAGCTTTTATTGCAAGGACGTTAAAAGTACCACGAAGTCTGTTCACAATAAAAGTAGATAGAGCTTCCCCATCAACATCTTCAGCAATAATAACTAAATCTTTTTTCCCAGATTGGGCTAATTTTTCTAATAAAGGCAAAACTTCTTTTATAGAAGAAATTTTCTTATCTGTAACTAGAATTGCGGGATCACTATATTCAGCTTCCATCCTTTCTGAATTTGTAACCATATAAGGTGAGATATATCCCTTATCAAAGGAGATTCCTTCTGTAACTTCAGATTCGAGTAGAATAGTTTGTGATTCTTCTACCGTTACAACACCATCTTTTCCAACCTTTTTTATTGTATCCGCAATAATAGTTCCGAGCTCTAGAGATTCTGCTGAAATATTTGCAACCTGTCTAA
>CALRCS010000070.1 GCA_943354625.1 Candidatus Nomurabacteria bacterium
TCAAATGCCAAAAAAAGTGTATACAACTAAAGACTCAGATATAACCAGTCGTCCACCGGTGGTTGTTATTATGGGTCATATTGATCATGGTAAATCTACCCTACTCGATTACATAAGAAAAACAAATATCGTTGGTGGTGAAGCTGGTGGTATTACACAGCACCTAGGTGCATATGAAGTTTCTCATGGAAAAAGTAAAATAACTTTTCTAGATACTCCAGGTCATGAAGCTTTTTGTAGTATTAGAGAGCGTGGTGCACGAGTTGCAGATATTGCTATCCTCGTCGTTTCTGCTGAGGATGGTGTGAAGCCACAGACACTTGAAGCCCTAAAATGTATTCTTGCTGAAAAGATTCCGTATATTGTAGCAATAAATAAAATAGATAAACCAGGCGCAAATGTTGAAGTCACAAAACAGAGTCTCGCTGAAAATGAAATCTATGTTGAAGGTTATGGAGGTGATGTCCCAGTAGTCCCAATTTCTGCTTTAAAAGGTGAAGGTATTCCCGAACTTCTAGATATGGTTATGCTTGTTTCTGATCTAGGAGACTTCAAAGCTGATCCGAATGCTCCGGCAGAAGGATCAATCATCGAATCATATAGAGATAGTAAAAAAGGCATATCTGCAACACTACTTATCAAAAACGGCACAATAAAAAAAGGAGATTTCGTAATCGCTGAAGATGCTATGTCACCTGTACGAATACTTGAAAACTATTTAGGCAAAGCAATAGATAATGCTAGTTTCTCTAGTCCAGTGAGAGTCATTGGTTTCAATAAAATCCCAAATGTCGGTGCACTATTTACTATTTGTAAAACAAAAAAAGAAGCTGAGGATATGATTCTGGCTTATGCTTCAAAAATGCATACACCAACAAATAGTTCAATAAGAAAAAATGAAAATAGTACATCAGTTATCATTCCAATTATCATAAAGGCTGATGTTATCGGTAGTCTGGATGGAATAAAGCACGAACTAGCAAAAATTAAAAATGATAAAGTAAAAATAAAAATAGTTGCAGAAAGTATAGGTGATATAAATGAAAATGATATAAAATCAACTCAAGGAGACCCAAACATTATTATTCTTGCATTCAATAGTAAACCTGATGCAAAGACTCAAGCATTGATTGAACGTTCAGTTGTTCAGATTAAGACTTTTGATATCATTTACAATCTCATAACTTTTGTAAAGGAGACTGTTCTCTCCAAAGTACCAAAAGAATACATAGACACAGCTTCAGGAACAGCAAAGGTATTGGCTATATTTAGTAAAAATAAAGATAAACAAATCCTTGGAGGAAAGGTACAAGAAGGAGTTATAAAGGTGGGCTCAGAAATAAAGATACTTCGTCGAGATGCCGAGATCGGTAGAGGAAAGATAAAAGAACTTCAACAAACAAAAAAGAGAACAGATGAGGTCAATGAAGGATTCGAATTTGGTTGCATGATAGAGTCAAAAGTCGAAATAGCTCTTGGTGACAAGATTCAAGGATTTATTACGTCTGAAAAAGTAAATACAATATGAGCGATAGAGATCAAAAATTAAAAGACGTGATACGTGAAGCCTCTGCTGAGTTTCTTCAACGTGAAGGAAATTATACTTCTATATTAACTGTGACAGACGTATCCCTTTCTGACCGCGGGAATCAAGCAACTATATTCTTCACTGTCCTTCCAGAAAATAAAGAAAAGGGTGCCCTTGATTTTGTAAAAAGAAAAAGAGCGGAGTTTAGAGAATTCTTCAATAATAAAGCACGTATGCGAGCTCTTCCCTTTTTTGATTTTGAAATTGATAAAGGAGAAAAAAATCGCCAAAAGATAGACGAAATATCAAGAAATGTTGTAGAATAGCACAGTACACAAATGGCGTAGTGGCGAAGTTGGTTAACGCAGCAGTTTGCAAAACTGCCATGCACCGGTTCGAACCCGGTCTACGCCTCCAGTTTTAACTTTTAGTGATGAGTAACTCCAGAAGCTCTATTTAATTGTACTATTTCCTCTTGAAACTTTTTTAATTCCAATTCTAATTGCTGTCTGCTACGTAGCAGTGCAACTTTTTTATCACTAAAAGCTTTCTTTTCTAAAGCTATTTTATCAAGAGCCCCTTTTGCTTTATTAAATAAATCAAGAGCAGGCCTTTCTTCACCCTCTTTTCTTTTAAGACCATCTTCTAACATTTTTAACTCATTAGTTTCTTTTAATAATGTTTGTTTTATTGTTTGAACCTGTGCAATTAAATTTACATTTTCCATATTAATATTATATCACATTGTGCTCGGGGCGGGAATCGAACCCACACTTCCATAAGGAAATAACATTTTAAGTGTTACGCGGCTACCAATTACGCCACCCGAGCTCTTTTCTTATTTCTACCTCGATGAGTAAGTTTCAAACTATGACAATTAGGACAAAGTATCCTCAAATTCTCTATTCTATTATCGTATCTATCCCCATTGATATGGTCAAGTTCTACAGGAATTCTACCATCTTCTGATTTTTTTGCCCAGCCACATTCTTCACATTTTGGTTGTTTTATTTTTTCAATAAAAAGCCTTCTTTTTAATTTATAACTTTGATAATCGCTATTTATCTTAAGAACATCTTTCATTAAAACGATTGGTAAATATCTACCTTTTAATCCCTTATTCCAACTCTGACCAGTAAAATGTGATGTATCTATGTTATACAATTTCAAATATTTTTTAATTTGCTCATAATTACCTCCCGCCTCAACAAGTTTAAGGTGAAAAAGAACCTGTCTATTACTTTTAGACTTTTTTACAGCTTTTATAAGATCGTCTTTTGTCCAACTTCTTTTTCCCATCACTAGATTATACCCTATCTCTACTCCTTCTCAATACCCAAAGCCTTCCTTGTCTCATCAGTCTCAATTGCACTTCCAGTTATTATTTTTAAAGTATCCTCAATTCCTTTTAAATACTCCTGCGCCTTGACTGCATTCTTAGAAAATTGCACCCATTGTTCGTCCATAATTAAACGTTTACATTCAGTAATCATATCCTTTAAAAAATTCAAAGCATCTGATTTCGTATTAGCCTGATAATGGTTAATTAATTCTAAATAGAAGTCCATATCTTGGGTCTCTAAACGTTTTCTTATTATTAAATACTCATTTAGTTTTTCTCTAACTATGCTATCAGCATTTTCGGCATCTTTATCTGGCACAGTTGCTCCTTGAAATATTGTTGAAACGTATTTCCAAGGATCATTAATATAGTTTTCAAGACGATCAGCTGTAATTGAATTACTCAAAAACCCCTTTTCTTTTAAATCTCTTATTTTAATCTTCAATTTAAGTAATTCTTGAAAACCTCCCTCTGCACTAAAAGCTCTTTCTCTTTTTTTTACTTCTACAGCTTCTCTTACATCAAGTTCATCTTCTGGATGGTCATATTGATCAAAATTTTTATCACCCCTCTGATTAAAA
>CALRCS010000071.1 GCA_943354625.1 Candidatus Nomurabacteria bacterium
TAATAAACCCATGTTCTCAGACCCTCAAAAAAATATAGCAGAATTTGGTGTAGAAATCGGCATGAAGGTTGTTGACCTCGGTTCAGGTTCTGGATTTTATACTATAGAAGTTGCAAAAAAGGTTGGACCGTCCGGAAGAGTCTACGCTGTAGATGTTCAACAAGATTTATTAAATAAAATAAAAAATGGAGGAGCTCTGGCTGGTCTTCATAATATTGAAGTCGTCTGGGGGAATATAGAAAAGCTTGGAGGCACGAAACTTCGAGAGTCTATTGCTGATAGAATCATTCTTTCCAATACTCTTTTCCAAATCGATCCAAAAGACAGAGAAAATCTATCCTTAGAAATAAAAAGAATATTAAAAACAGGAGGAAAACTAATGGTAATAGACTGGAATGAAGATAGCCCAATGAAACCAGAAGGTTTTGTGCCAGCTATTGTTGTTGAGGGTACATTTGAGAAGATCGGATTAAAAAAGGAGAAAGACTTCGATGCTGGAGATCATCATTATGGTATTATTTTTAAAAAAATATAGAAAATATGAGTAAATTTCAAATAATTTTAACAGCAATCTTCGTAGTTTTCATCGGTGTAGGAGTTACTATGTTTGCTACATATAAAGGGACTGATACAAGTCAGACATCACCAACCGTTACTATTTGGGGTTCTTATCCAGAAGCTACATTCAATGAATTTGTCCAAAGATTAAGTTATATAAAAACGGACCCTTTAAATATAAAGTATACAGAATTTTCAAAATCTGATTTCAGAAAACAGTTTATCGAAGAATTGGCATCCGGAAGAGGACCTGATGCAATACTCATACCTCAGCAAGACATAATGGGCTTTTTTGATAAGATAATCGAAATTCCAAATACCACTTTATCCCAAAGGGATTTTCAAAATTCATTTATTGGTCAAGCAAATCTATATTTGACTGAGAATGGTGCACTGGCTATTCCATTAACGGTTGATCCACTTGTTATGTATTGGAATCGTTCTATGTTTACAAATGCTGGTATAGCAAAGTACCCAGTGTATTGGGATGAATTTTCTAATATAAATAAAAAGATCACACAAAAAGACGTAAATTCAAATATTCGTAGAAGTGCAGTTGCCCTAGGGGAATTCCAAAATATAGACCATGCAAGAGAAATACTAAGTGCACTATTATTCCAAGCAGGAAATCCAATTACTTTTTATTCTAATGGTGTTTTGCAAAGTAGAATAGGTGACGATGGAACTGGGGGAGCAAGAATATCTTCTCCTGCTCTAGGATTCTATACAAAGTTTTCAGATCCTAGAAGTTCAGAATATTCATGGAATAGATCCTTATTGTCATCAAAGAATAGTTTTCTTTCTGGTACTCTAGCTACATATTTTGGTTTTACATCTGAAATTTCTGATCTTAGAGCAAAAAATCCAAATCTAGATTTTGATGTTTCTCCTTTACCACAAGCTCGCAATGGTAAGACTAGAGTAACTTATGGAAATATGTATGGTTTGTCTATAGTTCGAAGTTCAAAGGATGTAGGTTCTACATACTCTGCTATTCAAGCCTTAACAGCACCTGATGCTATGGATATATTGAGTAAGTTGGTGTATTTACCATCAATACGTAGAGATATTATTGCTGGAGGCTCTGTAGACCCTTATATGGCTATATTTCTAGACGCCGCTCTGATATCTAAGGGTTGGCTCGATACTAGTTCTATAAGGTCAAATCAAATATTTACTGAAATGGTAGAGTCTGTAACTAGTGGTAGGTCTGATCTGTACGGAGCATTACGGCAAGCAGATGATGAATTAAATATTTCACTAAAATCACAATGAAAAAATATATTTTAATATTATTTATAGTTTTATTTTCAATCGTCCCTAGTATTGTTCCAAAAATTACTTTTGCCGCAGAAACTCCTACAGTAGAACTGGATTATTCAGGTTTAGTAAAATGTGACGGAGTGCTCGCTCCAAAGGGTACTGAACCAGAGAGAGATAAGCTCTGTGATTTTAATGCTCTTATATCTACTGTCAAATCTGGAATCAATTGGCTTTTTATGATAGCTGTACCACTTGCTACAGCACTACTTGCTTATGGAGGTATACTTTTACTTACTGGAACTCAAAAAAATATTGGTACAGCAAAGTCCATCTTCCAATCAATAGCAAAAGGGTTTATAATAATGCTAATAGCTTGGGTTTCCGTAATTACGGTTTTGGATTGGTTTATACGGGATACAAATAAAGTCATAATTAACACTTTTGTAAATACGCCACAATAAAATAATGAAAAAAAAGATATTTTTAATTACATTGATGTTCGCGCTGTTATTTGGAATAAATGGATCTTTGGTTTTGGCTCAGCCTGATTTGACTGGATCTGGTGTTAAGTCTGATTTGAAAGGATCTGGTACACCCACAGCTCCAGTAAAACTCGATAATCCTCTAAAAGCAGATAGTATTAAGTTATTACTAGCTACTATAGTGGAGTTTGCTATTGTCATAGGAACTATAGTAGCCGTCCTCATGTTTGTATGGATAGGCTTCAAGTTTATCATGGCAAGAGGAAATGAGACTGAGATAAAAGAAGCAAAATCATGGTTTGGTTATGCTGTGCTCGGTACGGCTATACTTATTAGTGCCCAAGTTATTCTAGAGGTAATAAAAACTACCTTAGTGGATAGTGGATTAGTAAAACCTGGGCTTTTTTAATAATAAAAATATGAAAAATAAATTTATAAATATAAAATTTGGTTTAATTAGTTTTATGATGTTGGTATTATTTCCTCTAGTATCACATGCAGCACCAAAAACTCTTAAAGATATAGCAAAGACTGCGGTGGACTATTTGAATATAGGACTAGAGCTCATAATAGCTTTAGCTGTAGTGACTTTTGTTTGGAATATATATAAATATTATTTTACAGATGCAGAAAAAAAGGATGCAGGAATGTATCTATTGTATAGTATTATTGGTTTTTTTCTTATTATTTCATTCTGGGGAATTGTAAATGTCGTAATGAATTCTGTTCAACTTGATAATACAAGACCAAATATAGTGCCTTTTGGCGGAGGTAATTCAGGTACAGGGGGTAATGGTTCAAATGCGGGAACAGGAAATGATGGGGTAATAGAAACATCACCTGCACAAGGAGCCTCTAAGGTAACAGAAACATCACCTGCACAAGGAGCTAATGGAGGAACGGGTGCAGCGAATACAACATATACTTGTACTGAAGTTGGACCGGGGTGTTCAGCTGATGAAGTGGAGAGTATATTCGGGAATGATTAGATCTACTTTAATACCCTAATAATATCCAATTAATAATACAATAAAACTCATGAAAAAATTCATAATTATAGCA
>CALRCS010000072.1 GCA_943354625.1 Candidatus Nomurabacteria bacterium
ACTCATTATGGGCATGCATTAGCAAAAAAACAGACCAAAGGTGGTTATGGAGCTGTTGTATCCTTTATTTTAAAAAAGAAAAAACATAAAGATCTTAAAAAATTTATTGATATTCTTAGAAAAAATAGTCCAATAATATATGCTGAAAGTTTAGCGAGTCCAGAAACTATTATTGCTTACCCACCACTTATGAGTCATAAAAGTATACCTAAAGAAATTCGTGATTCGCTTGGAATTACAGATGGTTTTTTTAGAATATCAGTTGGATTTGAGGATTCACAAGATATTATTTATGGGTTTGATAAAGCATTAAAATCTATAAAATAAAAAAACCCTACGTGCTTTATGGCAAGTAGGGTGTGGATAGAAGCAAGCTGACTATTTGTCGCTATACTCCGTTTTGTGACAGGAATCTCCGTCGTGGTCGCTGTCGTCGTCGTGATCGTCTTCACCATGCTCTCTGACAGGGCGATCTGGGCACAGAACCTTGAAGGCGTAAGTCACACCGACATCTGCACCGTCGTAGGTCATAAACCAGACATGCAGATTTCCACTACCGTAGGCAGCGGTGGTTGCGGTGGAATTAACCAAAAAGTTTACCGTGCCAATTCCGTCAAATGCGCCAATGTTGGCGATGTCAACGGCGGTGACATTCTTCCCGAAAATGAATGGCATCAGCGTAAAACCACTGGTACCATCAAAGTCTAGAATTCCATCGAATGCACCTACCGTCTCTGAGTAAACGGCTGAGTATGTTTCTGACAGGGATGAAAGTTCCGGTAGGGATGTGGGAGGGATGAGTTCCACCTTCACATCCTCGATTATTGTGATTGTGGAAGTTCCCCCACCAGTATTTTCGGCTTTGTTTGTAGATATCGCCCATACCGATCTCTCCAGTTTGACCCCAGTCAATACCATCACCGGTGTTGATGGAAATTGTGGTACTGATAGGATTTCTCCTGCCATGTTTCCGTTAACTGTAATTCCGTCAGAGTACCTCTGTACCCCTGAGCCTGGCTCACAGTCCCGACATCCAGAGTGATGTTGTGTTTTAACCTTGTATTCCCGATCCTCCCAGTGGTATCCACGAGGGGCAGGTTTGTTACGATGACCATTTCGGTCATGATTTCCTTCAGCAATGACTGCTGGGGACAAGGTTGCAGTGGCGATTGTAACCAAGGCGAGGAGAATCCTCGTCAATTTGTTATTTTTCATGCGTTTTTTCTTTTTTTCCGATTGGTGTTTTCAAGGAACCAATTATATCTACCAATCGAACCGGCTATCTTCATATCATATTATGGTTTTTATGTCAACCCCATATAAGGGTTTATATCAATAGACCCTTTACACTTAGCCTTATATAGGTTAATGTAAATATGGTTGCACCAACGAAAAAATTCAGAAAAGGCACAAGATGATACATAATGATTTTATGGGTTTTACTACCATCCCTAAAGCTTATAGGTGTGGGGTGAGTTTATTATCCGCGCTTCGTGAGAAAGAAGAAGTGGTGCGGTTGTTCAGTGGAGAAATATCTGGAAAGACAAATAATCTTAAGGGCCTACAAGAGGAGAGCCGATCAGAGATTCTTACAGAATATATCAGACTGCTAATTCCGGCACAGGTCACCCTTATTCGGGATAGTATCGGTGAATTGGTCGGGGATTGGATCAGATCCCCGGAGATTTTCGATCACAACGGTACGAGAGTCCTCCTTGATCTTGTGGCAGAAATCCCTGTACTGTCTGGGAAAAGGCAGTTTAAAAATTGCTTTAATGTTCGAGGGGAGTTGAGGTGTATACCCTCTATTTACCTCTACGATATCTTGGCTGTTTTAGCAAAACTAGCCAAGAAAGAAGACCAAGTGTTCTGGGAAAATCTACACAGACACCCTAAAGTTTCAAAAACAGCTTTGGCTGTGAGTTTTCGGATCAACTGTATGAAATGATACTTTCCCTCAAATCCCATGACTTTAAGTTGTGGGAGTTTTTTTATTTAATTCAGCTTCTGCACGTGAAGCAAGGTCAATAAATAAGCCGATTTCTTCCAAGGAAAGATCTCGAGGTTTTGTATCCTTAATACAAAACACTCCAATACTCAGATTATCTTTGTCAAAAAGAGATATACCAGCATAAAAACGGATATATGGTTTTCCTATTACCATTGGGTTATCCTTGAATCGGTCATCCTCTAGCGTATCTTTAATAATAAATAGGTTTTTGGATTCCATTGCATGAGCACAAAAAGATATGGCTCTAGGGGCCTCTTTTGTATCCAAACCTTGGCAAGATTTATACCATTCACGATTTTTATCCATGATTGTTATGGTGGATATTGGGACATTAAATATCTTTGTTGTTTCTTTGGTAATAGAATCAAATCTCTCCTCTTTAGCGGTATCTAAAATACCAAGATCAATTACTTTTTTAATACGAGCATCTTCATTTTTTGGATTTGGTGCTGATTGCATAATATTTTTGTTAAAATTAATAATTATTTTTTATTGCATCCTTGATGTCATCAAAAGTTCCCCCAACTTTTTTGCCAGGATTTAGGATGTTTGTAGGGTCAAAAACATTTTTTGTATTTTGGAAAAATCCAACTATTTCTTCACCAAATTGTTGTTTGAGGTATGGGGTTCTAATGATTCCATCATTGTGTTCAGCTGTAATTGATCCATTGTATTTTTTTACGAGTGAGTATATTTTTTCTGAGAGTTCAAGAATAATGTCAGAAGAAAATGGAGATTTTAAATCCATAAGAGGAATGATATGAAAATTTCCATTTCCCAGATGCCCAGCAACTGTGTATTCTAGTTTGTATTTATCGAGCAAAGCTTTTACTTCTGGTAAGAATTCTGGTAAGTATTCTGGTTTTACAATTATGTCATCTATGAATGGAGCCGTCCTTTTTCCATTTGTATGTTTGCGAAGAAGATTGAAGCTCTCATGTCTTATACGCCAATATTTTTCTGCCTCGGCGCTCGAGTGTGCTATGTGCATGTGAAAGTTAAAATACTTTATTTTATCTCTTACTTCTATCAATTTTTCTTTTATTTCATCTTCATTTTGACCCGCAAATTCGATCATTAAAATAAGCTTTGGAATACCGCCCATAGTAATCATCCATGTTTCCGGAATGAATTGGAAACCTAGTTTAATAGCACCCCAAAATCCAAGTTGCTTAAAGAAATCAAAAAAGAATTTGACTGCAAGCATCATGCTTTTATCATCATACGTTTCTAGACTATCTGGCTTGAAGGGGAGTATTTCAGTAACAAGTTTACTAACATCATCTAGAGATGGTAAGAAGACTACAAGGATGTTTGAATGTGGTTCAAAAGGTACGAGTTTAAAATC
>CALRCS010000073.1 GCA_943354625.1 Candidatus Nomurabacteria bacterium
AGAAACTTAAAGAATATTTACTCTTTTACAATACCAAGAGAGTACACTGCGCTTTCAAGAACAAATTGACCCCACTTGAAGTATTAACTAGATCAGATTACTATATATCTAAATTACCAGCAGAGTGCAGAAATGGGTGGGGTTATTCACACACTTGCTTTTAAAATAAATTATGATAACCTTATAAATAAGGGTGGTAATCCTGAGGAATCCGAACTTTCGGAATCTACAAAAATGACGCTTAGGCGTCTTTTTTGTTTGATCTTTAAATACGGAGATTCCTATTTCCTCATAAACAAAGACTTTTCTGGCATTTTTCCAGTTTTAATTCCTTCTAGGATAATCTTTGATGTTGAGGGCATGATAGGTTCTAGAGCAATTGCAATATGATAAATGGAAGCCAAACAAAATGAAATCTGTTGTAAACCTTTTTCTTTTTCCTTTTTATCTTCACTTTTAACAGTCTTAAATGGCTGGTATTCCTGAATAAATTTATCGACTTCCTGAATATGTAACCAAATATCATCGCAAACTTTATTTATTTCAAAAGAATCGTAATATTTTTTATGTTTTTTTATATCCAAAGCTGGTGCTGACTTTAGATCTAAAGTTACACTATTACTCTCCGCCATTTTCATAACCCTACTCACAAGATTTCCTAGACCATTAGCAAGATGAGCATTGTAAGCTTCCTTAAAACGTTCCACTGTGAAAGGACTATCTTCAAATGGCTGAACTTCTCGAAGGACAAAGTAACGCAATGCATCAATTCCATACTCTTTAACTATATCAATTGGATTCACAACATTTCCGAGTGACTTACTCATTTTTATACCACCCTCACCAGTTACGAAACCATCTATTACTATTTGTTTAGTATTCGGCAAACCAGCAACGATTAGCATCGCTTGCCACATAGCAGACTGTTGACGAAGATTATCTTTTCCACAATACTGCACGACATTTTCGGCATTTACCCAAAATTTTTCAAAATTTTCTTTATTTTCTGGCCAACCAAGTGCTGAAATATAACTCACAAGTGCATCGAACCAAACAAACATAACCTGTTCAGAATCTCCAGGAACTGGAACACCCCAGGGCATTTTACTTTTTAGACGAGAAATACTGAAATCTTGCAATCCCCTTTCAACAAAAGCTTTAATTTCATTGAATCTAAAATCAGGTACAACAAGCTTGGGATTGTTTTTATATAAATCAAGAAGTGGCTTTTGGAGCTCACTAAATTTTAAAAAATAGTTTTCTTCTTCTATTTCTTCTATTATCATAAGTGGGTGTATAGAACATTTACCATCCACGAGCTCACTATCTGTTTTTTCTAGTTCACACCCAACACAATATTTTATTTTATAATTCTTTTTATAAATAAATCCATTTTCATCACAAATTTTCCAAAAAGCTTGAGCTGCACTCTTATGATGAGAATCTGTTGTACGAACAATATTTAGATCAGGAGAAAGTCCGAGCAAAGGAAGAAGTTCCTTAAATTTGACTGAAAGTCTATCAACATAGTCTTGAACAGGAATACCTATAGCTTGAGCATTTCTATAGATCTTTAGTCCATGCTCATCAGTCCCAGTATTAAAAAAGACTTCATATCCTTCTATCTTTTTTTGACGTGCTATCACATCCGCTCGAATAAACTCAATAGCATGACCGATATGTAGCTCGGCATTTAGATAAGGTAATGTTGTGGTAATATAAAATCTTTTCATTTATTTAAAAGTAAATAACTTGGCGAATCTTTCTTTATCTTTATATGGACCAATTATAGCCATATTTAGCTTTTCATCAATAAAGATCATTTTTGCAATCTTTTTTATATCATCTATTGTCACTTTATTTATCTTTTCTATTTCTACTTCCGGAGAGTCAATCTTTCCATCAAGTATCTGGTGTATAGCACAATACTCTGCTCTAGCATCAGATGTTTCAAGTCCTAATTTAAATGATCCAGAAATATAATCTTTTACTTTCTTCAGCTCCTCCTCTTTTATTTCATCATTTATTATTCTTTTACATTCTGAGATAAGAGTTGAAATAACTTCATCTATTCTACCAATATCAATACCCGTAGAAATACTAAAGAGCCCATGATCTGTATAGGCATCATGACTTGCATGAATATAGTAACCAACACCCATCTCCTCTCGAAGCTTTTGAAAAAGACGTGAGCTCATTCCACCACCTAAAAGTACGGATAGAACCTTTAGTACGGTGTCGTATTCACTTCTAGCACCAAATGATCTAACACCAAGTACTATATGAGCCTGATCTGTTTCTTTGAATTTTAGGAAAATTTCTGGTTTATTTTGAATTTCTTTTACTAATTCTTTTTTATTCTTTTTTTCTTTTGAAATATTTACAAAAGCCTTGTCTATTTTATTTATTGTTTCTTTTTCATCAAAAGTTCCAGAAACTACAACGATAGTTGATTCTGCAACATAATGTTCACCAATATACTTCGAAAAGTCCTCTCTTTTAAAACTCTTCACTGTCTCTTCATTTCCCGCTATATTCCACCCCGCTGGCTGATCTCCATAAACTAGTTCCATAAAAAGTTCTTGCACATGTCTATGTGGTAAATCCTTATACATCCTTATTTCCTCAACAATCACCCCTTTTTCTTTTTCTATTTCTTTTCCATTTAAAAGTGGATGCAAATAAATATCCGAAACAACATCAAGAGCTGTATCGATATGTTCCTTACTAACTTTTGCATAATATCCAGTGTACTCCTGTGAAGTAAAAGCATTGTATTGGGCACCGAGTGATTCTAATTCCTTTGAAATATCAAAAGCTGTTGGACGCTTTGGAGTACCCTTAAACATCATATGCTCAAGAAAATGTGAGAGACCGCTAGTTTTCTTTTCTTCATATTTTGAACCGGTCTCAACCATAACAAGTACGGTTACAGCGGGATTATCCACCATTGGCACAGTTATTACTCTCAAACCATTTTGTAGGGTTGTTTTATTGAATTTCATAATTTTTATATATAAAATCTAACATACTTTAGGTTTTTTAACTATGATATAATAAACTAATATGTATAGTCCTGAATTTATAAAAATAATTCTAGAAGCAGAACAAGAGATAAAAGATGGTAAAGTGTTGAGTGGAGATTTGGATGAGTTAGCAGCTCATATAGATGAGGATTGAATCTTATGCAGCATCTTGAATGCTTTAATATCTTATACCGAGTATCTTTATTTTTTATAAAGTGTCTACACACAACACGCTATTTCAAACTTTACTTTAAAATATTCCGGCTGTATGGATACTGGATTCGGTGGTAGAGAATCAACAATGTGTTCCTCTACATATTCAC
>CALRCS010000074.1 GCA_943354625.1 Candidatus Nomurabacteria bacterium
GTTGAGGTAATTCGTCGCAGGACTACTTTTGATTTACACAAAGCTGAAGATCGCGAACATATTTTACTTGGTCTAAAAAAGGCTCTTGATCATATAGATGAAATAATCACTCTTATTCGTGGGTCAAAGGATGCTATCGAAGCCCATGCCAATCTGATGAAAAAGTTTAAGTTTTCTGAGAAACAAGCAACTGCTATCCTTGAAATGCGTTTACAAAAGCTCGCTGGCCTTGAGAGAAAGAAAGTTTTGGATGAATTGAAAGAAGTTCAGGAGCTTATAGAAAAATTAAAAGAAATTCTCGGTAGTGAGAAGAGAGTTAGAGGTATAATAAAAGATGAACTTACAGAAATAAAAGCTAAGTATGGAGATGAGAGACGTACAAAGCTCATTAAGCACGGTTTGAAGGATTTTAATCCTGAGGATCTTATTGCCGATGAAGAAAGCGTACTTGTTTTGACAAAAGGGGGCTATATAAAGCGTACAAACCCAGATGAATACCGTCAACAGAAACGCGGAGGTGTGGGAGTTGTCGATCTCGATACAAAAGAGGAGGATTTTATTACACATCTAGTAAATGCTAATGCCCATAATGACCTTCTTTTCTTTACAGATAAAGGAAAAGCGTATCAGATAAAGATGTATGATCTTCCAGAGGGTAAAAGAGCAACAAAGGGAAAGTCAGTGATGAATTTTCTTTCACTTGCAGAAGGGGAGAAGATTACCTCTATTTTACCAATGCCAAAAAACAAAAAGGAGGCAGATGGACTAGCATTGATCATGGTTACGAAGAACGGCACCGGCAAAAAGAGTTCAGCAAAACATTTTCATGATGTTCGACGTTCTGGTCTAATAGCTATTACTCTAGATGATGGTGATGAACTCATGTCAGCTTCATTTGTATCAAAGAGTGATACTGTCGTTATTGCTACACGTGATGGTCAGTCGATTCGTTTTGAAGCAGAAGATGTTCGAGAGATGGGTAGAAATGCTACTGGGGTCCGTGTGATCAAGCTTGCACAGGATGATGCTGTCATTAGTGCCGATGTTGTTCCAAAAGATGCAAAAAATCCAAAACTCTTTGTTATGGGTGCTCATGGCTATGGAAAAAAGACCAAATTAGAAGAATATAAGACTCAAAACCGTGGTGGCTCAGGAATTCTTACTATGAATGTTACAGACAAAACAGGTCCACTCATCTCAGCAAAGGTTGTGACAGATGAAATAGAAGAGATGGTAGCTATGTCAAAGAAAAGTCAGGTTATCCGTGTAGATTTAAAAGAAATTCCAACACTAGGACGTTCAACTCAAGGTGTGCGTGTGATGAAGCTTCGAGATGGGGATTCATTGGCTTCACTTATTTGTTTATAGATTTTTAGAAGAGATAGAATTGTCTTCTCCAAGACTCGGGAGTTTTTCTGTTGAAAAACTCCCTCTTCCGGCACCGTCGTGCCTCCAGGGTCTTGTCAAAAACAATTCCATCTCTTCTTTAGTTGTAATAAAAAAGCTCCCCACCAAAAGGGAGCCTGTACAGCAAACATTTTTTTATTTGCTTATCTGGTATCCGGGACTTCCTAGCATACAGCAACCGTGTTCATAGAGTGTTGCGTTAAGCATCTTGACACGCTCGGGGTCAACCCCTCGTCGAAGCAACTCTGACTGGTAAGTGCGTCTTAGATCAAGAACAGTCATTATGTGGTGATTTTCATTAAGATCTCGGATAATTCCAGCTTTGTTAGGGCTTAGATCTAAAATCTCTAAGCTATATTGATCGATTCTGTTGGGATTAGCTATATTAGTAGTAGCAGTAATCACAAAATAAGTTTCGCCATTTACTTGATTTATCGCTTGGACGAGTTGGGTACCAATAACATCTCGGTTAGGACTCATTATTCTTAGTTTTGCATTTAGGTCATTGATTGCTGAGTCTGCATCAGGACCTTTTCCGGATAAGATTTTATAGAACATACGTAATAGTAATAACATAAAAATAGGAAAGTTAAAAGAAAAGGAATTGACTGCCTCAACATTCGCGCTATTGCGTGCTCGCAATGCGCTTTCTCAGTCGCCTTCGCTCCTTCCGAAGATGTTTCGTCAATCAATTCCTTTTCTTTTTAATAGTTAAGGGCAAGAAGTTAAAAGGTTTTTGACAAGACTGTGTAGGCACGACGGTGCCGAAACAGGAAGTTTTTAGCAAAAAACTTCCGAGTCTTGGAGAAGACCTTTTAACTTCTTGCTTTACCAGACATCATGATATAATAAATTTACTCTAAACTTTTTATTATCTAGCACAATCTATGTTTTTATTGATGCATCAAATCTCTGGGAAGCGCAGAAGGCGAAAGGTAGGTTTTTTGATTATACAAAACTTATAAATTATATAAAAAAGACTTTCAATGGTGAGACTGTTGAGGTTTTTTACTATTCTGCATATCCAGCCCAAGGAACTAGAACATATAGTTTAGATGGTAAACATAAGTTCTTTACTTTTTTGAAGAAAGGACTTGGTTTTACTGTTAGAAAGAAGGAGTTAAAGAGAATAAATACAATCACAGAAATAGGTGAATCAGTGGAAGAAAAAGGTAATATGGATGTTGAAATAGTATTGGATGTCATGCATTTTCTGAAAAAATATAATACAGCCGTATTTTTTACTGGAGACTCGGACTTTCTTGCTCTTATAACCTATTTAAGAAATGGTAAAAAGAAAGTATATACTTTTTCCTCCAAAAACAATGTTTCCCAAGAGTTGAGAACTGGTACAGATGGGTATTTTGATGTGCTTAAAATTGAAGAAGATATATGGGGTAGAGAATTAAAACATAGACCAGAGCCAACAGATCTCCCATAACGAAAGCCACCCTCCTTGCGGAAGGTGACTCTTGGATGTAATACCCTAACGGTTTTTATAAACCGAAAGACTTAATAAGTGTATATTAGATATGGTAAAAAATCAACACTAAGGTTATAATAAACCCATGTTCTCAGACCCTCAAAAAAATATAGCAGAATTTGGTGTAGAAATCGGCATGAAGGTTGTTGACCTCGGTTCAGGTTCTGGATTTTATACTATAGAAGTTGCAAAAAAGGTTGGACCATCAGGAAGAGTCTACGCTGTAGATGTTCAACAAGATTTATTAAATAAAATAAAAAATGGTGGAGCTCTGGCTGGTCTTCATAATATTGAAGTCGTCTGGGGGAATATAGAAAAGCTTGGAGGTACGAAACTTCGAGAGTCTATTGCTGATAGAATCATTCTTTCCAATACTCTTTTCCAAATCGATCCAAAAGACAGAGAAAATCTATCCTTAGAAATAAAAAGAATATTAA
>CALRCS010000075.1 GCA_943354625.1 Candidatus Nomurabacteria bacterium
AACCCGCTACACTGTTTAAGTGTTCATCGTTCATATTGATTGTCATAGAACTTCAGTATGCACAATGATCCCGCTTTAGGAGCCTTTACAGGCTCCTTTTGCGTTGGAATCCATATTCATTTGATGCTCATGTTGCGTTGGACAAGACTATTTCTTGACTTTACCACAATACTCGTGTACTATACTCGATGTAAGTTTTCCTAGTCGCTTACGTTTTATTTATTTAAAGACGGGTTAAAGAAAAAGAAATGGCAAAGAAGTTATATGTAGGAGGTATATCATACGGTACTAGTGAAGATGCTCTTAAGGCACACTTCGCACAGGCCGGAGCAGTTGAATCAGCTAGTATTATCATGGACAAGATGACAAACCGATCAAAAGGTTTTGGATTCGTACAAATGGTAAATGACGCTGATGCAGACAACGCTATTAACATGTTCAATGGCAAGCCACTTGACGGAAGAAATCTTACTGTCAACGAAGCTCGTCCTATGGAACCTCGTGCTCCTCGAAAGGATTTCAATCGAGGTGGTGAGAGTCGAGGCAACTGGTAATACCTACCTATCGTCTTAAAAGAAAAAACCGCTACTATAGCGGTTTTTTCTTTTGGTCTAACTTACATTTAATCCATTATTTTCCACCACTGTGAAACTGGGGCCTTTTTTATTATTTCAATTACTTCATCAATAGAGTCTGTAATTGTAAATAAATCCAAATGACTCTCATTAATCGTATTGTGTCTTTCTATCATTATCTTTTTAAAAAAGTCTTCTAAAGGATTCCAAAAGTCTTTTCCAAAAAGTATGATAGGTACGATAGGAATTTTCTTTGTATCTATCAAGGTAAGAATTCCAAAAAGTTCGTCAAATGTTCCATATCCACCAGGAAAGAAAACATAAGCTTCAGCGGCAAAGTTCAACATAGTCTTTCTGGTGAAAAAATAGTCAAATAAAATACTGTCTGTTGTATGTGTATTTGTGTGTTGTTCGTCTTTAATTGTTATATTCAAACCCACAGACTTACCATTTGCATTCTTTGCACCGAGATTGGCAGCCTCCATGATACCAGGTCCACCACCAGTTATTACGGTGTATTTTGTATCAGTTACGATTTTCCCAGCCAGTTCTGTGGCTAGTTGATAATATTTACTCGACGGAGTAAGTCTAGAAGATCCGAAGATGGTTACGGATTTGCTATATTTTCTGATAAATTCGAAACCATTTTTAAACTCTTTACTGATATCAGCAATATGTGAATCTATATTTTCATTAATCATTTCTACTGTTAATTCTTTTTCATTTAGCATGCTAAATATTGTATCACATGTTATTATCATTTTACATATGAGATTCAATATAATTAAAGAGATGGGGAATAGTCGTGGTCGAGTGGGGGTGATAGAGACCCCACATGGGAACATAGAAACACCTGCTTTTATCGTTGTAGGGACAAAAGCTACAGTCAAAGCTCTTACTGTGGAGCAAGTTAAAGATTTGGGCGCACAAGCACTACTAGCAAATACATACCATCTATATTTACAGCCTGGAGATGATTTGATAAAAAAGGCAGGATATATACAGAAGTTTAGTAATTGGGATATACCGAGTTTCACTGATTCAGGGGGGTTTCAAGCTTTTTCACTTGGAATTGCTTTAAATAAAAAGGTTGGAAAGGTTTCTGATAAAATAGAGAAAATGGATATGGTTGATATTGCTGGATCAGAGACGTCTGGTGACTTGGTAAAAATAGATGAAGAGGGAATAACTTTCAAATCTATTATTGATGGAAGTTCACATCGTTTTACCCCAGAGAGATCAATAGAGATACAGCACAATATTGGCGCAGATATCATTTTTGCTTTTGATGAATGCACTTCACCACACGCTAGTTATGAGTATCAGAGGGAGGCCATGAATCGTACTCATAGATGGGCAAAACGTTCATTGGAATACCATAAGTCAAAAGAGGCAAGTAAAAAACAAGCACTCTTTGGAATAGTCCAAGGTGGTCGTCATAAAGATCTTCGTGAAGAAAGTGCGCGGACTATTGGGATGATGGATTTTGATGGATTTGGAATTGGAGGAAGTTTTGATAAACAAGATATATATAGTGCAGTTGGTTGGGTAAATGATATTTTACCAAAAGGGAAGCCACGACATCTTCTTGGAATTGGTGAACCAGCTGATCTATTTGGAGGAATAGAAAATGGTATAGATACTTTTGATTGTGTTACTCCAACCCGCATTGCTCGTAATGGAAGTCTCTATACACGAGATGGAAAAATAAATATAACGAATTCAAAATATTCTGATGATTTTGAAAAAATAGATTCAGAGTGCGGGTGTTATACTTGTTCTCACTATACACGTGCGTATATTTCACATCTATTTAGGGCAAAAGAAATGCTTGCAGCTACATTATCTTCTATTCACAATCTTTATTTTATCGTAAATCTAGTAAAAGAAATTCGCCAGTCTATGTTGGAAGGGAAGTTTGATGAGTTTAAAAATAGTTTTCTAAAGAGATACACACATTTGACTTGAAATACTGTATCACGTATCCTCATATTGGAGGTGCAATATGGATATTTTTGACATATATAAAAGGGAAGCTTTAGGGGAAACACTCCTCACACCACAGGATGAAATTGAATTATCCAAGAAAATCAAAATGGGTGATCAAATCGCTTTCGAAATAATGGTAAAGGCCAATTTGCGACTGGTGGTGAAGATAGCAATGGGTTGGCAAGAAAATGGTTTGCCATTACTTGATCTTATCAATGAGGGAAATATCGGTCTCATGAGAGCGGTAAGAAAATTTGATCCTAATAAAGGTGCAAGGTTCTCAACATACGCCACTTGGTGGATTATAAATAGCATCAGGAGGGCGATAGTTGATAAGTCTTTAATAATTCGCATTCCTATACACGCTAGTAATAAGAGAAAAAAGGCAAAGAGATCTGCTAATACTCTTAGTACTAAGCTTGGTCGTGATCCGACCAATGCCGAAATTGCAAAATACATGGAGATGAGTCTAAAAGACGTAAAGTTGTATCTGGAGGCAATGTGTTATACGGTCTCAATAGATAGTCCAGTCAAGCCTGACAGCGATAGTACTATCGGAGATTTAGTACCAGATGAAAATGTATGTCCACCATATGAGGAGATGATGAAAGTTGATCTTTATACTTTGATGATGAATGAAGTGGAAAGATTGGACACGAAAATAAAGATCATAATCAAATCACATTTTGGACTCA
>CALRCS010000076.1 GCA_943354625.1 Candidatus Nomurabacteria bacterium
GGGGGTGACACTTGACCAATGCCAGAAGGTCAAATATCGACGTTGTGAGAGTCGCAAGATTTTCATGGTGATTGATATAAGCCCTGGTGAATGTCGGCCGTAACTATAACGGTCCTAAGGTTCTGGATTTTTCGAAAGAAATTTCCAGACGGACTAGGACTGTTATATAGCAAAAGTGGACGTTAAGATAAATTAGATTAAAACATTACATAAACAAGCTACCTACGATTAAGTAATTAATTGTTGAGTCCATGTGGGTAAATAGAGACCAACCCCACGCATCCGATCTCCGAAAGGTGAGGATGAAGATAGAGTCCTACTGTGCTTAAAGGAATAGTAGAGCGAAATTCCTTGTCGGGTAATTGAATTGCCCGCTAGAAGAGTGATCTTCTTGACAAAATTGGCTAATAACGGTGGAGTCCTCGTGGGAGTCCTGTCTCAAGGACAGGATGATGAAGACAAGATAATACCGTGGGAAGTTGACCCAAATTAATAATTTGAGTTTAACCCCGTAACGACTGGAGGCACCGCTAAGTAGCGGTGACAAAGATAGTATATCCTGTTACAATTATATGTAATGGATAACTATAATACGCCAACGCTTAAGAAAGAACTTGCAAACTACATTTCAGGATATGTGGATGGTGAAGGATGTTTCTGTATTTCTTTTTCAAAAAGAGAAAAACTAAATATCGGATGGGAAGTAAAACCAAGTTTTGCTGTCAGTCAAAATTCTGACCGCCGGCAAGTACTAGATTTAATGATGAAATATTTCGGATGTGGATTTCTCCGTAGAGATTACGGGGATAAAACACTAAAATATGAAGTCAGGAGTCTTGATGAATTACTTGAAAAAGTTATTCCTCATTTTCTCGCTTTTCAATTAAAATCATCGAAACAGAATGATTTTTTATTATTTACTGAAATATGTAAATTAATGAAAGATCAGAAACATCTAGAAATAAAAGGTTTCAAGCGAATTGTTGAATTAGGATATACGATGAATGGCTCTGGAAAAAGGAAACATTCAAAAGATATCTTACTTTCAAATCTTAAGATGAAGATATAGTCTATGCCTGTATGAAAATATGGGACGTCTGTTCTACCGTCGTATGAACAGATATAAGTACATGAAGTTCCGACGCGCACGAATAGTGTAATGTCTGGAGAACTGTCTCGGAGACTTGCTCGGTGAAAATACAATATCGGTGAAGATGCCGATTACCCACAGTTAGACGAAAAGACCCTAGAAGCTTTACTGCAACTTGATTTTGATTATATGTTTTTTATGCGTAGCGTAGATGGGAGGAATTGATGCGTTGTTTTCGGGTGACGTTGATCCGCAAGTGAAATACCATTCTTAAAAAATATATACTCTAACCTCGACGGCAAAAACGACGAGAGACAGAATCTGGCGGGCAGTTTTAGTGGGGCGCTATCCTCCTAAAAAGTAACGGAGGAGTTTATTAAGGTCAGTTAGGCGCGAATGGAAACCGTGCCGATAGTGTATAGGCATAAACTGGCTTGACTGTAAGACGTACTTGTCGAACAGATGCGAAAGCAGAACTAAGTGAACCGACCTTTCGCATTAGACGCGGGGGAAGATTATCGGATAAAAGCTACTCTAGGGATAACAGGCTGGTTGCGCCTAAGCGTTCATAGCGACGGCGCAGTTCGGCACCTCGATAAACATAGCCGATGTCGAGGTTTTAAAATCAGCTCATAACGGTGAACGCTATATATGACCACGTATGCTAAAATTAGTGTACATAATATATGGTCAACCCCGTGGGAAGTTATGAAAACAAATATTGGCAAAAGAAATGGGCACATACAAAAAATCTGCCCATCAATGATTTGCAATATTCTTTCATTATTGGTTCGCTTTTAGGTGATGGTACCATGAGAGTTGGGAAAGGTGCAGTCAATGCAAATTTCAAAGTAGAACAAGGATTACAACAGAAAGAATATACTTTCTGGAAGTATGAAATTCTTAAAACTCTTGTATTAACAGAACCAAAAATCAGTAAACGCTATGATATAAATAAGATACAATACGATAAATCATGGTGGTTTCGGACAGTACGGCATCCATTTCTAACAGAAATCTATAATAGGTTTTATGTAAAGGAAGGATATTGTACTGGAAGAAAAATAGTACCTCTTGATATTCAAAAAGATCTCAATGATTTTGCATTAGCAGTGTGGATCATGGATGACGGTTCATATTCTAAAGGAAAGATAGATATAAGTACCTACTCTTTCACATTTGAAGAAATTCTTTTATTGCAAAAGGTAATAAAGAAGAATTTTAAATGTAATGTGAATTATTATAAAGATCGAGATAAAGGATATAGGATGTATTGGAATAAAACTGAAAGCAAAAAGATAATAAAAGCTATTTACCCTTACATTATACCTAGTATGATGTATAAAATAGGTATTCATAACCTCGTAACGACTGGATCTGAGGCGAGAATGCGCCAAGGTGAAGATGATTGATGCCTTATTCTTTGAGAATAAGATGTCACAATCATAAGATGCTGGTATTCAAGAAGGGTATTTTTGAATAAGGTATAGTCTACCCCTCTAGTAATAGAGGAATTAAGTATAGTGGTCGGCTCAACTTATCCTGGAGGTGGAGAAGCTTCCAAGGGTTTGGCTGTTCGCCAATTAAAAAGTTACGCGAGCTGGGTTCAGACCGTTTAGCGGTCAATGATTTGACTGTTGAACAGTCTGAATCCCATCAAGCAAATGTTAAATAAAAAGTCTTTTCGTTTAAGAAAATTATGAACCATAAAAAATATTGGAATTCATAAAAAATAAAAGTATAGGTGTAGATCAATCAAACACGGCGGTCCTCTACAGTAATGTAGATGTGATCAAGTTAACTAGTATCGGTGGAATCCGCAAAAACGGATAATACCGAGGAAAACTGGCAATTTATTTTGTCGGTGTCCGTAGAGACTAAACGTTAACACTCCAGATTTTGCGAAAGTAAAATAGGGAATATGCTATAGTCCATTGCATAGAGTAATCTATGATAACAAGCGTGAGACAGGTTGGTCTCCTATCTACTGTGGGCGTTGATTCTTGAGGGGATTTGTTTTTAGTACGAGAGGACCGAGTTGAACTGACCTCTGGTGTGACTGCTGTCCTGCCAAGGGCACCGCAGTGTAGCTATGTCGGGA
>CALRCS010000077.1 GCA_943354625.1 Candidatus Nomurabacteria bacterium
AATAGTTTCTGTTGAACCATCTATTATCGTCTCTTCTTTCCAATGTAAATATTCCATATTAATGAAGTGCCAACCAGATTCCAAAGATTACAAAGATGAAATGAATAATCCAAAAACGCATAATAGTTTTTTCTTCACTCCAACCTTTTATTTCAAAATGGTGATGAAGAGGGGCCATCTTAAAAATTTTACGACCGAGAATGTACTTACCTAAAATCTGAATGACAACACTTAGAGCTTCAATATAAAAAACAAAACCAAGAAAAAATATAGAACCTATTTCGCCGATAGCTATAGTATTCACCGCAAAGAGAGCACCGAGTCCGAGTGACCCGACATCTCCCATCATAAAGCGTGCCGGTTTTATATTGAAATAAGTATAAGTGGCGAGCGCACCGACCGTCGTTGCATTCAATACTGCGATTTCACTATAACCATTTATCCAACTCAAAAGTGTGAGTGCACTGAAAGAGGAGATAAGCATTCCTCCAGCGAGACCATCCATTCCGTCAGCGATATTTACCGCATTTGCAGTAAACATAACAATGAGAATTATAAAAGGAATGATTAACCAACCAGCATAAATATCGTAATTAAAAGGTAAATAAATATAATGCCAAGCTGGTCCAAGTCTGTCATATATCCACCAAGCTGTTATAAATCCAGCGATGAATTGTAAAAGAAGTTTTTCATGAACATGTATACCACGACTGGTCCTCGAACCAATCCAAACTGAAGTTCTCTTGAACATTGCCCACGGTAATGTAATAAAATACCACAGACGCATTTTCATATCTTTATGAACTTTTATAAGAGTAAAGATTTGTGAGAGTTTACGAGATCTTCTTTCGGTGCCAAAAATATTTAGCAAGTCGTCAACAGCACCTAGTGCTGCCGATAATAACATTACTGCAATAGGTACCCATGTATAGCTTCGGTTCCAATTAAAGAAATATGTAAGGACTGCTACGGTTATTATAACCAAAAGCCCACCCATGACTGGCACATTTTCTTTATTTCTCTGAGAATCTATACCCAAGAGCTCTCTTTTCTGGCCTTTTATTACATTAAATTTATAAAGAATCTTGATTAATATAGGAGACCAAATAAATGCCACGATACAAGAAAGTAGCGCAAAACCGAGGATATAGGCCAGATCTGCTGTACCTTCCAATATACTTATCATAGACACAGATTAGCATAAAACGGCTTATATGTTAATCTTATATCATATGGAAGATATTATTAAAGCCTATCGAAATGTACCGTATTTTAACAATAAAACTCGTGGAAAACGTGCTGGTTTACGTGTGGAAATAGGAAAAGGTAGTCCAAAAGAAATAATGGATGAAGTCAGGGACCGTGCACTTTTACAGAAAATTGACTTGAAATCTTTCAATGATGAAGAACTAAAAAAGTTTATGGTAGATAATAATATAGGGATTGAGTGTTCGGGCTTTGCTTTTTGGGTTTTGAATGAAGAAAGTTTGAGAAGAGGTAAAAGTACTTTGAAAGGACATTTAAAATTTCCTTTTTCACATGGAGTCTTGGGACGTTTGAGATCTGCTATTAGACCAATAGAAAATACTGATGTAAAAACATTTGCTCATGATGAAAATAGTAAAGTTGTTTTCTTAAGTGAGGCGCAACGCGGGGATATAATAACAATGACTTCTGGATCAGAAAGAGATCATATATTAGTAATAAACAAAGTAGAGCCATCTATTATTTATTACGTGCATGCAGTCACTTGGCCAACTGATGGGGAATATGGACACGGAATACATGAAGGAAAAATAGAAATAATTAATCCTGAAAAATCTATAGTAGAGCAAAATTGGGTTGAATTAGGGAAAACTGGTGAAGAAAATTATACACACATGCGAGCAAAGAAATCTGTGACTGAATTGAGGAGATTGAATTGGTTTTGAGAGACAGGGTTGGGGATGGGATTTAGGATAGGATTTATAGATAGGACACTTGTAATATTTTTCCTCATATATTTTAAATGCAACCCTGTTGCATTTAGGTTTGATTTTCTATAGGCAATTATCATTATTGTTGCAACCTTGTTGCATTTAGAATAATATGAATAAAATCAAAAAAGCGACCGTAGCTTTTATACTAAGCTGATTAAGTTAAGTCTTTTGTTCCTATCTTAAGTCACATTACCCCAACAACTCCAAAATCTCCTTACCTCTTTTATTAAATTTATTATGAGTTTCCATTATTCCTAGAGGAGATTGTATACGACATAGGTCTGCGTTTATTTTATCATTTGAATAATTTATGACATTGTAACCAGCCTCTTTAAGTTTTTTATCATCAACTTTTTTTATAGTAGAAGTAACCCTTTGGAGGATCTGAGCGCCATCGTTTATCTGAATAATTGGATCAGAAATTTTTGAGCCTAAAAGAGTATTTAAATGTGCCTCAAATGTAGTCAATCCTTCTAAATGAGTCTTACTTTGCAACTCTGATTCATAAGTTGTCGATGCTGGCTGGCGAGCATTTATTTCTATTAAGTGTAGGTTGTCCTTTTCTTCATCATAAATAACATCAATTCCAAAGAGTCCACGCCAGCCGCCTTCTTGCATTTTTTTGGCTACCTTTTTTGCAATATTTTCTAGCTCAACTATATGCGCTTCAGTTAAAATAGTATGTGGAACACTCCAATCATTTCCAATTGTTGAAAAAGCATTTTCGGTAAAGGGAAGCATGCCAGTGATCTGATAACTTATATTTCCAAGTAAGATGTTTTTGTCTGAGACTACAATATTTACAGTAAACATCGGTCCTTTTATAAAATCAGTTACACGCGCTTCTCTATGTGGAAATTTTTCTTTATAAATATTTAACTCTTTTTCATTTGGTATAAGAATAGTGCCATCACCTGTATGCCCATGTGACCATTGTAAAATAAATGGTTTCTTTTCCCATTTTAATTTATTCACGACTACTATCTTATGACTTGGCAATAAATTATTTAAATCACCTAACCAATCTATTTGGCTAATTTTATTCTCAACTTTTTCGGAAAGTATTGCGCTAGGGTTTAGAAGTTTCCATCCTTTTTCTTTACATAATTCTTCTATATGAATTGTATTTTTAAAAACTAAAACTTGAGCATTGAA
>CALRCS010000078.1 GCA_943354625.1 Candidatus Nomurabacteria bacterium
GATGATATAGTCATTGATGCGGGTATAGGGGCTGGTATTTTATCTTTTATTGCGTCAATTAAGGCAAGAAAAGTCTATGGTTTTGAAATAAATAGTTCAGTTTATCAATTAGCAGGTGAGATTAAAGACCATCTTTTTAAAAGTGGGATTATAAAAGATAATATTGATTTTATAATGGGTGACGCCAGAAAGGTTAAACTGGTAAATAAGGCAGATATCGTTATAAGTGAAAATCTTTATACTGGTATGTTTTTTGAAAAACAAATTGAAATTGTTAGTTCTCTTAAAGACTTTATAAAAACAGATGGTTGCTTTATTCCATCAGGAATGAGATCATTTTTTTTCTTTCTTGAAACAGACTTTTTGTTAGATAAACAAAATAAGAAAATGTATGTTGTCTCTGAAACAAAACTCAAATACAATGTTCTTTCTAACGAGAATGAATATGATTATATTGATTTTAGTAAAATCTCAAATTTTGGAGTAGATTTTGAAAAAAATATTATTATAAATAACAACGGTAATATGAATTCACTATTAATTTGTAGTGATGTGTTATTGCCAAGCGGTAATAAAATAAGTCGATTTGATACTTTATTTATGAATAATGATATATTGTTGAGACTTGATTATCCTATTTTAGTGGAAAGGGGAGATATGATAAAAATTAAGATATCGTATCCCTACGGTTCTAACCCTAATAACATAAATATTTCTATTAAAAAATTATGATATAATTATTAGTATGAATCTAGTACAAACGTGTAATTTTAGTGGTCCACAGTATCTTATAATTTCAGAAAATGTTCCACCTCTTGTTTACTATTCTCATTTACCAATTGTAATTATGTCTCTTCTGATTGGTTTTTATGTTTTTTTTAAGAATAAAGAGAAACTTGCAAATCAAATTATTCTGATTACAACCTTAGCTTTTTCAGCTTGGGTTCTTCTTGATTCAATATTTTGGGCCAGTAACAGAAGTGATGTCATAATGTTTGTATGGGCAATTCAAGTCTTAATTGAACCACTTGTTCATGCCAGCAGTCTTTATCTGTTGTATGTGCTTTTATATAAGAGGGATTTACCATTCCTAAGTAAAATACTTATATTTGTATTATATTTACCACTCATAATTTTTGTTCCTACAAACTATATTTTGTCATCTTTTGATGTTGGAAGTTGTCTAAGTCAGGAAGCACAATATTCATATTATTCATATGTTATAGAGATAATTTATACTTTGTGGCTAGTAGGTATAGGGATAAAAAGGTATTTGACAGAAAATGACAAGCAGACAAGAAAAGAAAATATATATTTAACAATCGGTATGGTTATATTACTGATAGGATTTTCTTGGGGTGCTATCACTGGTAGTTTTACTGAAGATTGGAATCTCGCTCAGTTCGGCCTCTTTGGCATGCCCATCTTCATGGCTTTTCTTGGTTATTCTATAGTAAAATTCAAACTCTTCAACCTAAAACTAATCGGCTCAAATGTTCTCGTCCTTTCTCTTTGGATCCTTGTCGGCTCTCTTTTAGCCATTCAAGACATAGATGTTAGTCATGCTGTTACTGCATTTACTCTTATTATCTCCATTATTTTCGGTCTCATACTCATCCAATCTGTTAGAAATGAAGTAGCGCAACGTGAACATAATGAAATACTTGCTTCGGATCTTACTAAAGCCAATACTCGTCTATTGGAACTTGATAAACAGAAGTCCGAATTCGTCTCTTTTGCCACACACCAGCTCCGTGCTCCGCTTACCGCCATGAAAGGTTACTCATCCTTAATCCTCGAAGGGGAATATGGTAATGTGACAGATGAAACAAGACAAGCTATTGGTCGTATATTTGATTCATCCAATACTCTAACAAATATAGTAAATGATTATCTAAATATTTCTAGAATAGATCTTGGCAGTATGAAATACAGTTTTGACATGCTTGATTTAAAGAAATTGGTGGAAAATGTAATAGGGGAGCTCAAGCCAAATATAGAAAAAAAGGAATTAAAAATCACTTTTTCTACCCAGCCATCTTCTCCAGATACTCGCTTTATGGTTCATATTGATCAAGATAAAATGAAACAAGTAATTGCGAATTTAATAGATAATTCTGTAAAGTACACTCCAAAAGGCTCTATTGATGTTGTGCTTTCAAAAAATACTAAAGAAAGAAATATCCTACTTTCAATAAAGGATACAGGTGTGGGTATAGCACCAGAAGTCATGCCAAAGCTATTTTCAAAGTTTACTCGTGCCGAAAGTGCAAATAAGCAAAACATATATGGAACTGGACTTGGTTTGTATATTGCAAAACAGATCGTAATTGCTCATAAAGGTAAACTTTGGGCAGAATCTCTGGGAGATGGTAAGGGGTCTACATTCTTCTTGGAGTTGGATATGGAGGTATAGGTGGAGGTATAGATTGTTGGAAGTACTCTTTTGTGGTATGTTTCTGTTAGAAAGGAAATTTAAAACACAATGAAAACTGTATCGACCCCGTTATTTAACGCAGATGAAATACGAAAGGTGTTACATCTAAGAGACAACGATTCTTTAAGATTCTTCTGTCAAAAATGCAAAGTAGGAACTGCGGGAATATATGTGAATATTAAAGCGATTGAAAGGAAGTGTCCTTCCTGTAAATCCACTCTTATGCATTGTCCAGTGTGCAGAGAGTGTACATCTGGGACTGAGAAGTATAAGGTCATTACTTGTGATAAATGTTCAACTGACTTCATTACAGATTCAACGATTGAGGTGTTAGAAGTACAAAATCGCGAATCAAAGGATATTGTTCTTTCAGGTATTCGTGCTACTGGAGAGTTGCACCTCGGGAATTACTTTGGAGCAATTCGTCAATTTGTAGAGTATGAGAAAGAAAATAATCTCTGTATGTACTTTATAGCTGACTGGCACACACTAACTACCTGTCAGGATCCCAAACAAATAATGCTTAATAGTATAGCAATAGCTACTGATTATTTAGCGGCGGGTATAAATCCTGAAAGATCAATCATTTATACACAGTCTAGTGTTCCTGAGATTGCAGAACTGGCTTTGTACTTGTCTATGGTTCAGAACAAAAATAGACTAGAGGATTTACCGA
>CALRCS010000079.1 GCA_943354625.1 Candidatus Nomurabacteria bacterium
CTCGAGGTACTCCATTTGAGAATCGCTAATTGAGCATATTCAGATCTAACAGCTATTTGACCTAGCAGTTTTCCACATGGGTGCATTTGACTTTAATATACTTAGTTTTCTTTTGTAAAAGTGCAAAGATATAATTTAAAAAAATATTGACAAAGGGTTAACAGAAATCTCAATTTAGGTGTAATATATAAAAATGGATAACCTAAAGATCAAATCTCTATCTATCAATCTCGAATCCTTTGGCTTTATAAGCCGGGAAACAAGAAATGATAAAATCGTAAAAAATCGTTGCGGGAGGGATTTCTTTTATTATGCACTTCAATATTTTAATCCAGAAATATATAATCCCCAGAAGGTATCACCGCTTCAGATTGAGGATACTGGTGTTTTTGGATTAACATTACCAATGTGGCTTATTTGGACAGGCTTATCTTTTTATAAAATTCCAAAGATTTTAAATACACTTAAACTTGAATTAGAAGTAAATGATAAAAAAATAAAAAACTTTGGACAATTCTTCGTTTCCCTTTTACCATTTAGGCCACAGTCATTTGAAGAAGGAATATGTTTGATAAAATCTTCTGTAGATAATCATTACGCATGTGGTATAGATATTTCAATTGCTCTGGGTGGACTAGTGGATCATGTGATGTTTGTTTATGGGTATGATAATGAGAATCTATATATTTTTGATACACATCAGGTTGATAGGATTAATTATGAAAAAATGACCAGCTTATCAGACCTTAGATTTATTATGAAACTTCCTTATTCTGAAATTAAAAAGAAGTGGACTATTTTTAATAGGGTTTGGGTGATAAAAAAGGATAAAACAATACACCCCTCGTTCTCAAAAGTCCCTTTTCAGAAAAGAAAGTAAATGATACAATTAATACCAATAAGTAAGCCTCAGAATACTTATCTTATGGTATAAATGATACGATTAGCTAAATAAAATGATACAATTAAATGATAGAAAAAAGATAATAGCGCAATATATTAAAGAAGTTGGTATTGTTGCTAATCATGAAATTAGCTTATTTTTAAAAGAAAAAGGCGAAGATATTTCTCGTATAACACTGATTAGAGATTTAAATGAATTACTTGAATCGGGCGTGATTAGGCAAATTGGTAAGGGCAGAAATATAAAATATGAGCATTCAAGTAAGCACCCGTTACTTTCTACATTTGATGTGGAAGGATATTTGGAGCATGAAGATAGAGGTAGGACACATTTACCTATTCAATTTAATCATAATACAATAGAAAAACTCGATAGCATTTTGAGTGAAAAAGAGATACTTAGTTTAAGTAAAAAAAATGATAGTTATAAAGAAAGAATTACTGAACTCTCCCCTACTCTTCTTAAAAAAGAATTTGAGAGGATAACTATTGAACTTTCATGGAAATCATCTCAAATTGAGGGGAATACATATTCATTGATTGATACTGAGATATTGATTAAAGAACATAGAGAAGCAACAGGTCATAGTAAAGAGGAAGCTGTTATGATTCTAAATCATAAAAAGGCTCTTGATTATATTTTTTCTAATAAAGATAAATTTAAAACTATATCATTGCGGGAGGTTGAGAATGTTCACAGGTTATTAGTTGACGGTCTTGGAGTAAGTACCGGTATTAGAATGAGAGCCGTTGGTATTACAGGAAGTCACTATAGGCCGCTAGATAACAGTCACCAACTTACTGAGGTTTTAGAAAAAACTATAAAAACAATAAATAATTCATCTGATCCGTGGAGTAAAGCACTTATTGCACTTATTATGATTGCGTATATTCAACCATTTGAGGATGGAAATAAAAGGACGTCACGCATTATAGCCAATGCTTGCCTTATTGCATACGATGCATGCCCACTATCACTAAGAAGTATTAATGAGACTGAATATAAAAAAGCTATTACAGTATTCTACGAAGTTCAAAATGCAACCTATATTAAAAAATTGTTTTTGGAACAATTTGATTTTGCAATTAAGAATTATTTTCTTTAAATTGTTTAAATTCTAAGTCATATCGCACCACCGTCTTTTGCATCATATCCCAATATGAAAATTTCCTTGAGGGTAAACTATTTTCATAATTAGAATAACTACTGGAATGATGATAAGTGCAAAATAGAAGAATCGTCTAATTCTTCTCCCTGTTTTCAACTGACCTAAGTCAATCTTTTTTGTAAGTATCAAAGATATTGTAAGAAAGAAAATTGAAATTGGAAGAAGATAGAAATAATAATATTGACCAACTGATGAGACACCTATACTTGAAAGTATTGCAAATAGTGTAGTCCCAGCAAAAGGTAATGGAATCAATGCTACTAATATGTACAATGTTCCAATAACTTTTTCTGAAATATCTAGAGTTTTCATAACCAATATTGTATCATATCCTAAACTCCATCACATCCCCATCCTTCACCACATACTCCTTCCCTTCTGTTCTCAAAAGCCCTTTTTCACGGGCATTTCCGAATGATCCTGCACCAACTAACTTATCCCACTCTATTACCTCAGCTCGGATAAACTTTTCTTCAAAGTCACCATGAATAGCGGTTCCAGCCTTTGGTGCTGTCCAACCTCTTCCAATAGTCCAAGCCCGAGTCTCTTTTTCTCCAGTTGTAAAATATGTAATAAGATTTAGAAGCTCATAACCTTTTTTTATAAGTTCATCTATACCATCATCCTTTGCACCTAGACCTTCTCTCAATTCTTTTTTATCTTTATCGTCTATATCTTTTAGCTCTTGTTCGATACCAGCATCGACTATTACCCACTTTGCTTTATTTTCATCAAAAAATTTCATCAATGCTTCATAACGAGCATCTTTTATTTCATCGAGATTTTTTCCACCTGCTTTTTTATTCAAAATATACATAAAAGGTTTTGAAGTAAGTAAATGCATAGATTTTATAAAAGGTCTCTCAAATTCATCAGGTATAACAGTTGAAGCAAGCTTACCAGAATCCAAAGCAATTTTAATTTTTCCTAATAAACCATTTTCTAAAATAGCTTCTTTTCTACCTGCTTTTATTTCTTTGTTCAAATTGGCCAGAC